>JBJMQW010000041.1:0-17719 GCA_045802495.1 Allostellaceae bacterium
CCAACGGCTCGCCGCGGTGAAGCTGTTCATCGACGACACCCCGGCGCTGAGCGTCGCTGCATTGCGTACCCGGGCGCGCCGTCTGATGCGCCAGCAGGGGCTCGGCCTGATCGTCGTCGACTATCTCCAGCTGCTGCGTCCGTCGAATCAGGCTCGTGCGCAGGAAAACAGAGTTCAGGAAATCTCCGAAATCACGCGGGGATTGAAGGCGCTGGCGAAGGAGCTCGATGTCCCCGTGCTGGCATTGTCGCAGCTGTCGCGCGCTGTCGAGCAGCGCGAGGACAAACGACCGATCTTGGCCGATCTGCGGGAATCCGGCTCGATCGAGCAGGATGCCGATGTTGTGATGTTCATCTTCCGCGAGGAGTACTACTTGGCGCGCGAGCCTACGCGTCGGCCCGATGAAGCGGAAAACAAATACAGCGAGCGGTACCAGGACTGGCGAGAGCGGCTCGAGAAGGTACATGGGCTCGGGGAGATCATCGTCGCCAAGCAGCGCCACGGCCCGATCGGCACCGTCAAGCTCCATTTTGACGCGCAGACGACCAAATTCGACAATTATACCGCGGCCGACCACATGCCCTCGGCGGATTTCTAAGGGGGCCCCAATGACCGGCACGGCGAGCGGGCGGGCGGGCGGCATTCTCGAGATCGATCTGGCTGGTGTCGTCGCGAATTGGCGCTTGCTCGCACGGCTGGTCGAACCTGCAGGCTGCGCCGCGGTTGTGAAAGCAGACGCCTATGGATTGGGCGCCCGCGAGGTTGCGACCGCTCTCGCTTCGGCCGGGTGCCGCCTCTTCTTCGTGGCTACCATCGACGAAGGAATTGCGTTGCGCGCGGTTCTTTCCGAGCGCGTCGAAATTGCCGTCTTCAATGGGATCCCACCAGGCTGCGCCGCCGAGTTTGTCGAACACCGTCTTCTCCCCGTCCTCAACGATCCCGGGCAGATCGCAGAATGGCGAGCAGTCGCCGCCCGGCGCGGGAAATCGGCGGCGATGCTGCACGTCGACACGGGAATGGCCCGCCTCGGGCTGAGCTTGCGCGAATTCGACGAGCTCGCCAACGCGCGGTTCGAGCGGGGCAACATTGCCTGGCGTGCCGTCATCAGCCACCTTGCTTGCTCGGATGAACCGCAGCACCCGGCGAACGCAGCTCAGCTTGCCCGCTTTGCAGCGGTGCGAGAACGCCTTCCTCATATACCTGCCAGCCTCGCCGCGTCCTCCGGGGTCTTTCTCGGCCGCGAATTTCACTTCGATCTCGTCCGCCCCGGCGCCGCGCTCTACGGGGTTAACCCGCAGCCGGGCCACCCCAACCCGATGTGCCGGGTTGTCCGCTTGAAGGGCAGAATATTGCAGCTGCGGGAAGTTGACCGGGGAGAGTCGGTTGGCTACGGTGCGACGCATGTCATGGCCGCACCGGGACGCCTCGCGACCGTCGCAGTCGGCTATGCGGATGGTTGGTTGCGTTCTTTGAGCCAACGCGGCTCCGGCTGCGTCGCTGGCCGGCGCGTTCCGCTTGTCGGCCGAATGTCAATGGATCTTGCTGTATTCGACGTCTCCAGCGTCGATCCCGCGCTTGCACAGCCCGGCGGCTTTGTCGAGCTGCTGGACGAAAGCTACGGCCTGGACGAGGCGGCCGCCGATGCCGGTACAATCGGCTATGAGATCCTGACCGCTCTTGGTCGGCGCTACCATAGAGTTTACAGCAGCGCGCCAGCCTGATGCTGAGGTTTCTAGCCGCGGTGGGCGCAGTTTTCCTCGGCTTCCTCGCCGGTACCGGCCGGCTGGTGATCTTCGCAGGACTTGCCCTCTCGACTGCGCTGACGCCGCCCTTCTATCTTCGTGCGATCCTGCGCGAAATAATCAACATCGGCTACTTTTCGCTGCCTGTCGTTGGGCTGACGGCGATCTTTACCGGCATGGTTCTGGCCCTTCAATCCTATACCGGGTTCAGCCGATTCGCCGCGGAGGGCGCGGTAGCAACCGTCGTTGTGCTGTCAGTGACACGGGAGCTCGGGCCGGTCATCACCGGGCTCATGGTCGCCGGAAGGGTCGGGGCAGCGATGGCGGCCGAGATCGGGACGATGCGCGTCACCGACCAAATCGATGCGTTGACAACTTTGTCTACCGACCCGTTGCGCTATCTGGTGCTGCCCCGCTTGGCCGCTGGTCTGATTACCTTGCCGATGCTGGTTTTGGTGGCCGACATCATCGGTGTCTTTGGCGGATATTTGGTTGGTGTTTACAGGCTCGGCTTTAATCCCGAGGCCTACCTCAACCGCACGCACCAATACCTCGAGACGATAGACGTAGTGTCCGGATTGGTGAAGGCGGCGGTGTTCGGGTTCATCATCGCGCTGATGGGCTGCTATCACGGCTACTATTCGCGCGGTGGCGCTCAAGGCGTCGGTCAGGCGACGACTTATGCGGTCGTTTCTGCCTCGGTCTTGATCCTTGTGTTCAATTATGTGATTACTGCCGTGTTTTTCGGAAGATGAGCGACACCGACGCGACGCTGAAGATTTCCGTCCGAGAATTGCGGAAGTCATTCGGTCGCAAGCGCGTGCTCGACGGCCTAAATATCGACTGTGCCAGTGGCGAAAGTCTTGTGATCATCGGCGGCTCCGGCACCGGTAAATCTGTTCTGGTCAAATGCATTCTCGGCCTGCTTCACCCCGAGGCGGGGTCGATCCGGATCGACGGTGTCGAGACAACCGGCTTGCGACACGCCGCGAGAGAGCGCCTGCTTCAGAAAATCGGCATGCTTTTCCAAGGGAGCGCTCTGTTCGATTCGCTCAGCGTCTGGGAAAATGTCGCGTTCGGGTTGATCCACGGGCGTGGCATGGAACGGCCGGCAGCCAGAGAGACCGCGCTGGTTAAGCTCGCTGCCGTCGGTCTTGGGCCCGAGGTCTCTTTGCTGCGGCCGGCCGAGCTGTCGGGCGGCA
The DNA here is from genome assembly GCA_045802495.1 of Allostellaceae bacterium. Lineage (GTDB taxonomy): Bacteria > Pseudomonadota > Alphaproteobacteria > ATCC43930 > CGMCC-115725 > AP-15. Next base: position 2,945 of record JBJMQW010000041.1, read on the forward strand.
TGCAGAAGCGGGTGGCGCTGGCGCGCGCTATCGCGACGGAGCCTGAGATCATCTTTTTTGATGAGCCGACCACCGGATTGGACCCGATTATGGCCGATGTGATCAACGACCTGATTGTCAAATGCGTGCGAGAAGTGGGCACGACTGCGGTTTCGATCACACACGACATGATAAGCGCCCGCAAGATCGCCGATCGCATCGCCATGCTGCATCAGGGGCGTATCGTCTGGTGCGGGCCGACTACGGAGATTGACCATTCCGGTAACCCCTACGTGGACCAATTCATCAACGGGCGTGCCGAAGGGCCCATTCGGATGGAGATCCGCGCAGCATGACGGCAAGGCTTCGGGTATAGCGGATGGCGCGCTCTGCGGCCCGTTATGTGTGCCAGCAATGCGGTGCCGTTCACGCCAAATGGACTGGCCGCTGCGATGGTTGCGGCGCCTGGAACAGTCTGATCGAAGAATTGCCGCGGGAAGGGCCGCCAAGCGGGCTGTCCAAGGATCGCCGTAACGGCCGCGCGCTCGGCTTTGTCGGCCTCACCGGACCGAGCACATTGCCGCCGCGCCGGGAGACCGGGATTGCAGAGCTCGACCGGGTTTGCGGCGGGGGCTTCGTGCCTGGCTCGGCGGTGCTGGTGGGCGGCGATCCGGGGATCGGCAAGTCGACGCTGCTGCTCCAGGCGGCAACGGCCATCGCGAAGCCGGGGACAGCCGCGTATATCACCGGTGAGGAAGCCATCGATCAGGTACGGCTGCGCGCCGGGCGGCTAGGGGTCGCGGAAAGCCCGGTGTTGCTCGCAGCGGCGAGCAATGTGCGCGATATCGTGGCATCGCTCGATCGGGACAATGGACCGGATCTGGTCGTCATCGATTCGATTCAGACGATGTATCTCGACACAATGGACAGCGCCCCCGGTACGGTAAGTCAGGTGCGGGGCGCGGCGCAGGAATTGATCCGCGTCGCGAAAAGACGTGGCTTTGTGCTGATCCTTGTCGGCCACGTGACAAAGGAGGGCGTTATTGCCGGCCCGCGTGTGCTCGAACATATGGTCGATACAGTGCTTTATTTCGAAGGTGAGCGCGGGCACCAATTCCGCATCCTTCGCGCCGTCAAGAACCGTTTTGGCGCGACCGACGAGATCGGGGTGTTCGAGATGAGCGATCGCGGTCTCGTCGAGGTCCCAAACCCGTCTGCCCTGTTTCTCGCTGGGCGCGTGGCGTCCGACCCCGATGAGGATGAGCGCAAGTCGGGGGCGCAGGGCGCACGCCATCTGAGCGGCTCGGCGGTATTTGCCGGCATGGAGGGTACGCGGCCGGTGCTGGTCGAAGTCCAGGCGCTCATCGCTCCGGCAGTGCTCGGTACGCCACGCCGCGCGGTCGTCGGTTGGGACGGAACGCGATTGGCAATGATTGTGGCGGTCCTCGATGCGCGGTGCGGCCTCTCGGTCGGTGCGAATGATATCTATCTCAATGTCGCCGGCGGGCTGCGCATCGTCGAGCCGGCGGCGGACCTGGCCGTTGCAGCGGCGCTGGTTTCAGCTCTGTCCGAGACCCCGGTGCCTGCCGACACCGTCGTCTTCGGCGAGATAGCCCTCTCGGGCGACGTCCGTTCGGTGGGTCATACCGAAGCACGGCTCAAGGAGGCCGCCAAGCTCGGCTTCTCCGAAGCTTGGATGCCGATGCTGCGAGGTCGCCGACGCGAAACAAATGGAGGCGGGGTGGGGCCTACGATGTTGGCCATCGGACATCTGAGCGAACTCGTGACGCGATTGTCTCCGCGACGCCCGATGCGCCGCCGGGGATTGGTCGAGGCTGCCCAATGAATGCTCTCGATTTCGCAATCATCGGTGTGATCGCCCTTTCGGCGGCGTTCGCCTTCGCCCGCGGCTTTGTGCGGGAGGCGCTGTCCATCGTCGCCTGGGTCGGCGCCGCGCTGATTACGCTCTACGGGTTCGCATACGCCTATGGAGCCATCATTCGGTTCGTCACAACACCGCTGCTCGCCGATCTGATCGCCGGCGCCGGATTGTTTGTCGTCAGCCTGATCGTGCTGACGATCCTCACCGGGTCTGTCGCGCGCTTTGTCAATTCGAGCGCCCTCTCGCCAATCGATCGCACCCTCGGATTGATTTTCGGGTTGGCGCGCGGCCTTGTCCTCGTCTCGCTCGCTTATCTGGTGGTCGACATCAGCCTGCCGGCAAACGATAGGCCGGGCTGGATCAAGGAAGCGAAGAGTGAGCGGTTTCTCGCCAAGGGCGCCGAAATGCTGCGCACCGCGCTGCCCGAATCTCTGCAGGTCAGGACGGCCGGGGTGGCGGACGACGCGCACCGGGCGCTCGATCGCGCGCAAGACGCGCAGCGCGCGATGCGGGCTCTGTCGAGCCCGGTCGCGCCCCTACCGGCAAAATCCGGCCAAGAGACAACGCCAAGCTACAAGCCGGGAGACCGCCGAGACATGGACCGGCTGATCGAGAACACGCGATAGCTGGGTTGCGCGGAACCTGCTCGCATTTCATTTGTGAACGAATTATGTACCAAGCTCCGAATTGAGGATCGCCCATGCGCCCGATCGATCCCCTTCCGGTAGCTATCGAGGACGCGGATCATTTCTGCGAAGAGTGCGGCGTGTTCGGCGTGTATGGCCACCCCGACGCCGCGGCGCTTACGGCGCTCGGGTTGCACGCCCTGCAGCATCGCGGCCAAGAGGCCGCGGGCATCGTTGCCTATGATGGCGGCCAGTTTAATGCGCATCGCGGCCTCGGCCATGTCAGCGAACATTTTAGCTCTCAGGAAGTGATCGGAAGGCTGCGCGGCAATGCCGCGATCGGCCATGTCCGGTACGCGACGACCGGCGAGGTAGCGTTGCGTAACGTGCAGCCGCTCTTTGCAGACTTCGAGTTTGGCGGCCTCGCCATTTGCCACAATGGGAATTTGACCAACTCCTATCAGCTGCGCCGCCAGCTGGTGCGCCGCGGCAGCCTGTTTCAATCGACGAGCGACACCGAGGTCATCGTCCATCTGATCGCGACGAGCCTCAAAGAGACGGTGGTCGATCGGCTGACCGATGCGCTGCGACAAGTTCAAGGCGCCTATTCGGTGGTGGCGCTCTCGCAGGACGGGATCGTCGGCGTGCGCGATCCGCTCGGGGTCCGACCGCTGGTTCTCGGACGCCTCGGCGAGGCGTTGATTCTGGCGTCGGAGACCTGCGCGCTCGACATCATCGGCGCCGAGTTCGAGCGGGACATCGAGCCGGGGGAGATCGTCATCATCGGGGCGGGCGGGCTGCGCAGCGTGCTGCCGTTTGACCAGCGCCGCAGCCGGTTCTGCGTCTTCGAGCACATCTATTTCGCACGTCCCGACAGCATCGTCGAAGGGACAAGCGTTTACGAAGCACGCAAGCGGATCGGCGTCGAACTCGCCCGCGAAAGCCATGTCGACGCGGACATTGTCGTTCCCGTTCCGGATTCGGGTGTCCCGGCGGCGATCGGCTATGCGCAAGAATCCGGTCTGCCGTTCGAGCTCGGGATTATACGAAACCATTACGTCGGCCGTACCTTTATCGAGCCGACCGATCAGATCCGGCATCTCGGCGTGCGACTGAAGCACAATGCGAGCCGGGCCAGTCTAAGCGGTCGGCGCGTGGTTCTCGTTGACGATTCGATTGTTCGAGGCACGACCTCGATCAAAATCGTCGACATGGTCCGACGGGCGGGGGCCAGTGCCGTCCATATGAGAATATCGAGCCCGCCGACTACGCACCCGTGCTTCTATGGGATTGCCACGCCCGAGCGCGAGGAGTTGCTGGCGGCTCGCTTCAATGTCGAGGGAATGGCCAAGCTGATCGGCGTCGACAGCCTTGCGTTTGTGTCGATCGATGGATTGTACCGCGCCATGGGAGAACCGCGGCGCGATCGATTGGCCCCGCGGTTCTGCGACGCGTGCTTTACCGGCGACTATCCCATCCCGCCGGTTGACGCAGACAACGGCAAGCATTCGGTTCAGTTGTCACTGCTCGCCGCGTCGGTTTAGCGTCTACGCAGAGACTGTCCAGCCGGAATGCCCACTGACGCAGTGCTGACCGGTGCTTTGCCGCAGCAACCGCCTCTGCACCGGGTGGTGATTGCAGCAACGATCGGCAACGTCCTCGAATGGTTCGATTTCCTGGTATACGGCTACTTCGCGGTTACGATTGCCGAGGTGTTCTTCCCGGCCGGCAATCCAACGATCTCGCTGCTCGTTACATTCGGCGCGTTCGGCCTCTCCTATGTCGTGCGGCCCCTGGGAGCGGTTGTGATCGGCGCCTATACCGATCGTCACGGCCGTAAGGCGGGTTTAACCCTCTCTATTGGCCTGATGATGATCGGCACGACGATGATGCTCATGACACCGAGCTATGCGACGATCGGCGTCGCCGGGCCGATTCTGATTACGCTCGCGCGTCTGCTGCAGGGGTTTTCGGTCGGTGGCGAGTTCGGCAGCGCGGTCGCCTTCCTGGTCGAGCATGGCGCCGCGCGCAAGGGTTTCGCCGCAAGTTGGCAATGGGCCAGCACGGGCATCATCTCGGTCATCGTCGCGCTGTTTGGCGTCACCCTGACGACCTTGCTGACGCACGAGCAGCTCGTTAATTGGGGATGGCGTATCCCTTATGTCTTTGGCCTCCTGGTGGGCCCCGTCGGGCTTTATATCCGGTCCCAGATGACAGAAACGCCGGCCTTCCGCGATTCGCGTCCGGACAGCGTCCCGATCCGCGATCTGCTGCGCCGGCAGCCGGTCCAGGTGCTGCTGGCGCTGGGCGCCTCGATTGTCTCAAACAGCTCCTACTATCTGCTCCTCTACATCCCGACTTACGGGGTGAAGCAGCTCCACCTGCCGGCATCGACGGGATTCATCGCAACTCTGGTGGGCGGGGCCATTCTTGCGGTGTTCTCGCTGGTCGCCGGACACTGGTCCGACAAGGTGGCCAGGACACGCATCATGCTGGCAATGGGTTGGCTGTTCTTCCTGACCTCCTACCCGGTCTTCTGGCTGATGGTCGCCTACCCGTCGCTGGCGACTGCGATATTCGCCGTCGGCTGGCTCAACCTCGTCAAGGCCGGGTACAGCGGCGTCCTGCCGTCGCTGATTTCCGAGCAGTTTCCGGTCGAAACTCGCGCAGTCGGTGTAGCGTTCAGCTACAGCATTTCGGTGACGATCTTCGGCGGCTTTGCTCCGTTTGTGGCTACATGGCTGATCGCCGCCACCGGCGACAGCCTGTCGCCGAGCTACTATCTGATGTTTACCGCGCTGCTCAGCATCGCCGCGCTGATGGCCGTGCGGTGGCGGGCAGCGCACCTCACTGCCTGATGGGTGCCCGACTCGCCGGCAAGGTCGCACTCATCACCGGCGGATCGCGCGGCATTGGCGCGGCTGTAGCCGAGCGCTTTGCCCGAGAGGGCGCGCACCTCATTTTGGCGGCGCGGACCGTCGGCGGTCTTGAGGAAGTCGACGACGCGGTCCGGGCGGTAGGCGGCAGCGCCACCCTCGTTCCGGTCGACCTGCGCGATTTCATCAAGATCGACGAACTGGCGGCCGCACTTTTCGACCGCTACGACCGTCTCGACATTCTGGTTGGCAACGCCGCCGAGTTCGGGACGTTTTCGCCGCTCGCCCATATCGACCCGGTGCTCTGGACGGAGGTGATGGATCTCAATCTGACCGCCAATTGGCGGTTGATCAGGGCGATGGATCCATTGCTCCGTGCCGCGCCGGCCGGCCGTGCGGTGTTTGTTACCTCGGATATCGTAGGCAGCGCTCTTCCTTACTGGGGACCTTACGCGGTCAGCAAGGCTGGCCTTGAAATGCTCGTCAAACTGTATGCCGGCGAAGTCGCCAAGACCCGAGTGCGGGTGAACCTGATCGATCCCGGCGTCGTTCGCACGCGATTGCGCGCCCGCGCTTTCCCCGGCGAGAACCCCGCGTCGCTGCCGGCGCCCGAAGCTGTCGCCGACGCCTTCCTCGCCCTAGCGCTGCCCGAATGCGTCAGCAATGGGGAAATAGTCCGAGCATCCCCTTTGCCATGACTATGTTTGGCTTTCGGTGAAATAGCCGCTGCTTTTCATTTCGCTCCGCCTGCCAACTTCGGCTGGCCCGTGTTCAGCGGGGATCGTAGGGGTTCTTGCCACGGCGCAGCATCATGCGGATTGGCGTGCCCGGAAGATCGAATTCTTCGCGCAAAGCGTTGACCAGGTAGCGGCGATAAGAATCGGGCAACTCGCCCGGTTTCGAGGCGAATAGAGCAAAGGTCGGGGGGCGCGTGTTGACTTGCGTCATATAGCGCAAGCGCAGCCGGCGTCCGGCCACCAGAGGCGGCGGATGACGCTGTTCGACCGCGCGGAGCCAGTGATTGAGATCGGCGGTCGGGATGCGCCGATTCCAGATTTCGTCCGCGGCTGAGACCGCAACCATCATCGCGTCGAGACCAAAGCCCGTCAGCCCCGAGGCCGGCACCACGGCGACGCCCTGCAGCTGCGGCAGCGATCCCGATACCTGCTCGCGCAATTGATCCAGTAGCGCCGGGCGATCATCAATCACGTCCCACTTGTTGGCGGCGAGCACGATGGCCCGTCCCTCTTCGGCAACGAGTCGAGCGATTGTCAGATCCTGCCGCTCGAAGGGTTGTTGGGCGTCCATGACCACGATAACGGTCTCGGCAAAGCGGATCGCGCGCAACGCGTCTCCGACCGAGAGTTGCTCGATCCTCCCTTCGACACGCGGTCTGCGGCGCAGCCCGGCCGTATCGACGAGGCGGATCGGGCGGCCGCGCCACACCCAATCCACCGCGATCGCGTCGCGAGTAATTCCCGCTTCGGGACCGGTGAGCAATCGCTCTTCCTCGATCAACCGATTGACCAAAGTGGATTTCCCGACATTGGGGCGACCGACGATTGCCAGCTGCAGAGCCCTGCCGGGCGCGGTAACCGGTGCATGCGGGCCACCCGAAAACGGCGCCAGGCGATCGTAGAGCTCGGCCAGTCCTTCGCCATGCTCGGCCGAGATCGGCACCGGATCGCCGAGCCCCAACCGATAGGCCTCGCCGATACCGGGCAGTGCGCTGCGTCCCTCGGCCTTGTTGGCGAGGACCACGACGGGCTTGCCGCTGCGCCGCAACCAGTTTGCAAAATGACGGTCGACCTCGGTGATCCCTTCGCGCGCATCGACCACCAGGAGAGCGACATCCGCGCCGTTGAGAGCGCTTTCGGTTTGACTCTGTATGCGTCCGGCAAGCGAGGACGGCGCGGCCTCCTCGAGCCCCGCCGTGTCGGTGATCCGGAATTCAAGGTCCGCGATCCGTGCTTCGCCGTCGCGGCGATCGCGCGTGACCCCAGGGGTATCGTCGACCAGGGCCAGTCTTCGGCCGACCAGCCGATTAAACAGGGTGGACTTGCCGACATTGGGCCGTCCGAAGATCGCGACTGCAAAGCTCATCGGAGCGAACTCGCGCCGGCGGCCAAATCAGCGATAGGCTGACAGTTTGGCGTCGTCGGTCAGGACATAGAGCGCATTATCGGCGATCACCGGGGCGGTGTAGCCGCCTGCCGACATTTCCTGACGGCCAAGTGGCTCTCCGGTATAGGGCGATACGGAGAGGGCTTCTCCGGCCGACGAGAGCACGATCAGCCGATCGCTGCCCAGTGCCGGGCCAGCCCAAATGATCGGGTCCTTCTTTTTCTTTTCGTCCCGGTAGCTGGGAAGCTGACGCACCCAGCGAATCTTCCCTTCGTTGCGCGTCAAGCAGATGAGCTCGTTGTTATTCGACAGAACAAAGATGTAATCACCGGCGACCCAAGGACTATGGGTCGTGCCGATCTCCTGTTCCCAAGCCCGCTCCCCCGACCGCAGATCGATTGCCGCAATGCGCCCGCTGTGACTGGCTGCGAAGACCCGGCCACGGTCGATCACCGGCCGCCCCCTTATGTCGGCAAGGCTGGAAACCGCATTGGCGCTGCGGGCATTGGCAAGATTGTCGGACCACAGCGGCCGTCCGGTTTCGACCGTCAACGCGTAGATCTCGCCGGAGGAATAGGCCGCCACGACTACCTCGCCTTCCGCGGCGGGGCTCGCGCTTCCCAGAAGGCTGGCGGTTTCCGGGATCGCGTTATGGTTCCATAGACGCCTTCCGTCGTCGGCGGCGAGCACCACCAGCTCGTTATCCACGGTGACTGCGAAAACCCGTCCGTCCGAAACCGTCGGCCCGCTGCGAATCGGAGCGGCTACGCCAATTTTCCAGATAACCCGGCCATCCGCCGGATCGAGCGCCAGCATCTGTGCATAACCCGTCGCGACATAGAGACGGTCGCTCCAGAACGCGACGCCGCCGCCGAACGAGTTGCCCAGCTCGTCTTCCGGCTTGAGATCGTTCTGCCACAGCCGGTTCCCGGTCGCCGCGTCGACAGCGCTGACTTGCACCCCACCATCCATGGCATAGACGCGGCCCTTGGCGACGACCGGTTGGGACAGCACGCGGGTGTAACGCGAAGCACCCTCGCCGATGCTGGTCTTCCAGGCTTCGGTAATCCTGTCGGGCAGCGAGAGGTGCTGCATCGCGTGATTAGGATAACCTCCGGCTTGCGGCCAGTCCGGGTTGACCACCGGGGGCGGAAGAGTAATCGGCAGCTTGGCAAGTTCTGGATCGGGCTCGAGCTGGCGATCGAGGCTGAGGACGGAAATCCGCTCGCCCGGCAAAGGCTGCTTTTTGTCGCCGAACCAGTCGCATCCATCGAGAGCCGGCAAAAGCATCAGGACCGCGATGCAAGCAGCTGCGCTCCTGACGCGGTTCGCCTGCGCGAAGGAGAGCAGAGCGACAGGCAGATCTCGAGGGGGAACCACTACGAGGCGAGCGCTGCGGCCATTTCTGCGGCACGGGTACGCAAGCCCTGCGGCGCCGAGAGATCATCCGCCAGGCTTTTGAAGAGTGCGAGCGCGCCGCTCTTGTCCCCCGATTTGAGACGAGCTGCAGCGGTCAGCTCGAGAGCCGTGGCGCGCCATGGGTTGGCCGCCGCCGTCAACGGCGCCAGGCGGTCGATGGTGGCCTGCGGTTCGGCTTCCGGCAGACCGTGCATGACCGACAGCAAGGTAGCCAAATCGCGAAAGGCCGGATCGAGCCCGCTTTGGCTGGCGATCCGATCATAGGCCGCGACCGCGCCCTTCCGATCGCCGGATTTCGCCAGGAGCTCTGCCGCCTCGAAAGAAGCGAGGTCGGCATATCCGCCACCCTCCTGCGCAATTGCCGCGAACACCTTCGCGGCCTCCGCATCCTTGCCCTCGCGGGCGAGAGACAACGCCGCCGCGTAACGCATCGACTGGGCACGGCGCTCGGAGAGCTGATGGTCGCGCCAAGCCATGATCCCGCCGGCTACGATGAGAATGGCTACCGCCAGACCCATGACATAGCGGCCATAACGCGACCAGAGCTTGAGCAGATTATCTCGGCGGAGCTCTTCGTCGATCTCGCGAAAGATGTCGCTCACAAAACCCCTGATCGGCCTTGGCCCTTCGGGATGTCAACATAACCGCTCATCGGAACGGAAGCAAACCAAGCGTCGATCGGGTAAGTTGGCCGGCCCGGCACGACGCCGCGTCAGACGGCTGGACGGCATCGGCGAAATCGTGAACACTGCATGTCGGCGACAAGAAGACGATGGCACCAATGAGCCGGAAGAGCGCAATAGTTCTTGCCTTCGGCGATTACCGCTCGAGACCGCGAACCCTTTATTTCACACGCTCCGAGCTGAACCAGCTCCTCAGTCTCTACAGCCGCCACGTAGCGCGTGGCGTGTGGCGCGACTATGCGATCGACCATCGCGACGGAATGGCGTTGTTCTCGGTTTTCCGACATACCCATGAGGCGCCTGCCTACAGCATCGTCAAGACCGCCCCGGCACAGGCCCGCCCTGTCGAGTTTATTGTGCAAAGCGGCCGCCAGCGGCTGCGCGTATCACGCAGCCTTCCGGATGCGCTTGAAATCTTCCAAACGAGGCTCAGCCTCGTGGTTGCAGAACCGGGTTAGCCGACGAAGACCGGTCGCGAACCGGGACTGCTTGCCGGCATTCTTTCCGTAGAGCCGTTTTCTTCTGAGCACCATCGGGATCCGGCGCCGTCCGGTTTGGGCGTGGTGGTCAGAACGGAACCGTGCCGCGGACCACGCTGCGGTGCATGATGCGGCGGTATCTTCCCATTTCGTAGTTGGCGACGGCGCGGTGAAGAAGGCATCTGTTGTCCCAGACCACGAGGTCACCCCGGCGCCAACGGTGGGCATAAACGAACCGCGGCTGCGTCGTGTGCTCCAGAAGCTCGTCGAGCAGCCTCGCCCCCTCCGGCTCGGGCATGCCCAAAATGTGCGAGGCATGGTTGCCGAGATAGAGCGCCTTCTCGCCGGTTTCCGGATGGGTTCGCACGAGGGGATGGTCGACCGGAGATTGTGCGTCCGATTCAGCGCTCAGGGGCCAGGTGTCGCTTGCGTTGCGGCGGCTCGCCCCCCAGTAAAAAACCACCCGCAACCCTGCGATCCGGCGCTTTATCTCATCCGGCAGCTCGGCATACCCCTTGGCGGTGTTGGCGAATTCGGTGTCACCACCTGCCGGCGGCAGCTCGACCGCATAGAGCGCCGTCAGCATCGGCGGCACTGCGCGATATGATTTATCCGTATGCCAGCGATAGTTGCTGACCGGGGACGAGGATCTGTCGACCGGGTTGCCGGCGCTGTCGAGGTTCGTCAGCACATGGGCGACGGCGTAACGCTTGGCCGCGAGGTTCCGGGCGGCAGGCGGCTCCATCTCACCAAAATTCGCAGCAAACGCGTATTGCTGTTCTCTGCTCAGCAGCTGGTCGGGAAACACCACGACGTGATGGTGCCGCAGAGCCGCGAGAATCTGGATCTTGAGATCCGGCGATAGCGGCTGCGATAGATCGGTGCCCGTAATAGAGATGCCGCCGGCCGGCGATAGCCTTTCCCCGACGCGCCAAGTAATCATGCGCTGCCCGATGCGCGGGAAGATCCGGCTGAGCCCGACCGTGAGGGATCGAGAATCGTGCTGAAATTCACAGTTTGAACCCCGATTTTCTCTCAACGGGTCAGCTGCGGACTGTGCTCGTCAAAATGAACCCGGCCCGATCTCCGCACAAGGTCTTGCCCCTTTTCAGGGCCATAATTGGTCGCCGAATTTGATCGAGACACCCGAAGTGCAGGCAAGCACGGCCACTCACGCCCTTGCCTTTTTAGTCTGAGAAAGGGAACCAAGGTGGCAGCGCGACGTTGGTTCGGGCGATGTCCTCCCCAAATCGGGTCCTGCCCGGTAGATGATCTAGCAGAACATTGATGCCCGAAGCGCTGACCGCTCGCCATGTCGCACTTGACCTGATCGGTGCAGTGCTCCGCCGCAAACGGCCCCTTGATGATGCCATCGAGGACAGTTCGGCGATGCATCAGCTGCCTGGCCGTGACCGCGCCTTCGCCCGACTGCTGGTCGCAACGGTGTTGCGACGGCTTGGTCAGATCGATGCGCTGATCGCGGATTGTCTCAACATACCGTTGGCGCCGCGAGCCGCGCTGGTGCACGACATCCTCCGGCTCGGTGTTGCCCAGCTCATTTTTCTGCGCACCCCGCCGCACGCAGCCGTCGCCACCAGTGTCGACATCGCGCAAAGCTGTGGCTTTGTCTCGCACAAGGGTCTGGTAAATGCGGTGCTGCGGCGTTTGAGCGTCGAAGGCGCCGGACGCGTCGATGAGCAGGATGCGCCACGCCTCAATACCCCGGATTGGCTCTGGAAATCATGGAGCAGGAGCTATGGCGAAGCGATGGCGCGAGCAATCGCGACGGCGCATCTAAGAGAGGCTCCTCTGGACCTGACGTTGCGCGACGATGTCGAGACTTGGTGCACCAAGCTGGACGCCGTGCTGCTCCCAACCGGCACATTACGCCGGACAGCCGGCGGCGCGCTCGCGACCCTGCCGGGTTATGCGGACGGCGCGTGGTGGGTCCAGGATGCCGCGGCTGCGCTGCCGGCGCGGCTCTTCGGGGACCTTGCCGGGCGCGAAGTTGTCGATTTGTGCGCCGCACCGGGCGGCAAGACCGCACAGCTTGCAACTGCCGGCGCCCGGGTGACGGCGGTCGACCGTTCGACGCGGCGTCTCGATCGTCTCGTTTCCAATATCGAACGGCTCAAGCTGCCGGTCGAGGCCGTCGGGGCCGACGCGCTGACCTGGCGTCCATCGCATCCGGTCGAAGCCGTGTTGCTCGATGCCCCGTGCAGCACGACGGGGGCGATTCGCCGCCACCCCGATGTGCCGCATCTCAAATTGCCCGAAGATGTGGCGCGATTATCGGCAGTGCAGGAAAATTTGTTGCTGGCCGCCATCGACATGCTCCGCCCCGGCGGCATGCTGATTTACTGCACGTGCTCGCTCGAGCCGGAGGAGGGGCCCGAACGGATCGAGTCGCTGTTCTACGCGGGCGCGCCCGTTGATCGGCAGGAAATCAGGCCCGACGAGATCGACGCGCCGCCGGAATGGATTACCTCTGCAGGAGACCTGCGGACATTGCCCTGCCATTTTGGCGAATACGACGGCATCGACGGATTTTACTGCGCACGGCTGGTTAAGCGAGGGTAGGGGGCGCGGACCCGGCAGCTTGCGGCGTCGGGCTTTCCTTGTTACGAAGCCGCATGCGCTGGCAACGAGTTCACGGCTTGGCTCGACCCGCGGGCCCGGTATGGGGCGCGGGCGAATGACTGTGGCTGTAACCGAAAAGGGCCGCAGGTCGATTGAGCAACCCCTTCGCAGCGCCGATTCTTCCGGACTGCTGTCGCGGCTGCGGCGGGATGCGCTGCAGACGCTCGCCGCCGGCCCCTTCTACCGGCACACGCTGATCGGGCGGGTCCCCGCCGATCTCAGGCTCAGGATCGGCCAGCGTTGGCCGGGCGACGCGAAGCGCGGCGCCGCCATCGCCGCGGGGGAGATCGAACTTGCCGGCGAGTTCGTCCGCCATCCATCGCCGCGCTGGTCACCGACCTCGGTCGGACCGCAATGGCTTGCTGCATGGCACGGTTTCGGCTGGATCGCCGACCTCGCCGTCATGGGGGGAACGACACGCGCGGCAGCACGTGAACTCGTGGAGACCTGGATCACCGACAATGTCGGATGGCACGGCCTCGCGTGGCGGTCCGACGTATTAGCCACTCGCATCTTCGCTTGGATCGCGCATTTCGACGAGCTCGTCAAACGCGACCAGGACGACCCCCTCCGCCGCACGATGCTGACGAGCCTGGTGGCCCAGCTCCGGCATCTTGCACGCACAGCATCCTGGGAGCTCGTCGGTGCGGGACGATTGAGGGCGTTGAAGGGCCTGATTGCCGGCACGATCGTCCTTCGCGGGGCCGAACCGCGTTTGGCAAGGGCCCTGCGGGCTCTCGAGCGCGAATTGTCGATACAGATTCTCGCTGATGGCGGCCATGTGTCGCGCAGTCCATCGCTACAGCTTCAGGTGCTGCAGGATCTGATCGATACTCGTGGCGTCTTGAGGGCGGCGCAGATCGAGGTTCCGAGCGCCGTTAAGGATGCGATCGAGCGGATGGCGCCGATGCTGCGCTTCTTCCGGCACGGTGACCGCCGGCTCGCTTTATTCAACGATTCTCTCGAAGAGGACGGTGTCCTGATTGATCTCGTCCTGACGCGGTCCGAGACCAAGGGACGCGCTCCTGCGCATGCGCCGGCTTCCGGGTTCGATCGATTGCAAGCCTTCAAGAGCCTCGTCTTGATCGATACCGGAAGACCGCCGCCGCGCGTCTACGACGACCACGCGCATGCCGGCACCATGTCGTTCGAGTTCAGCCACGAGCGCGAGCGAATCATCGTCAATTGCGGGGCGTATCGTGGCCCAAAGCCAAATTGGTGGCGGGTCGCGCGAGCTAGCGCCGCGCATTCCGTGCTGGTCACCGCCGACACCAATTCGGTCGAGATTCGGGCGGATGGCTCGCTCGGCCGCAGCCCGACCTCGGTCGCCCGGGAGCGCGCCGAGCACGAGGGCCAGCAATGGGTCTCGGCGACGCACGACGGCTACCGAGAGCGGTTTGGTCTGACCTATGCCCGCCAGCTGTTCCTCTCTGCCGACGGCGAGGACCTGCGGGGAGAAGACAGGCTGACCGGCCTGCCGGGTGCGGCCTTTGCCGTGCGCTTTCATCTGCATCCCTCGGTGCAGGCTTCGCTTGCCCATGACGGAAAGGCCGCGTCTTTGCGTTTGCCGAGCGGGTCGATGTGGTGGCTGCGTGCCGCCGGCGCCGAAATGAGCCTGGGGGAGAGCATCTATCTCGGCTCGGGCGAAGCAAGGAAGACCCAGCAGATAGTGCTGAACGGGACCGTCCCTCCGGGCGGCGCCACCGTGCGATGGGCCATACGTCGCGAAGCCAGAAAACCGGTCGTCGCCGACGCTCTCGATATTTCGTCTGCCGGTGATCAGCCGACCAAGGATCCCAATGCGGCAGAATCGCCCCCCGGGAATGGGTGACGCGCTACTGGTTGCGGCCGCGACCGGCGTTCTTTCCTGCTCGGCTACCCGCGCGCTGATACCGGTCCTTCGCCGTTGGAACATCCTCGATTGCCCGAACAACCGATCGTCGCACATGGTGCCGATTCCCCGAGGCGGCGGTGTGGCGGCGATCGGCTCGGTGCTTCTCGCGTGGCTGCTCCTCGCCTGGCAGGGATTGGTCGCGGGAGATGTGATCGCGATTTCGCTCGGAGCGG
>JBJMQW010000042.1:0-9254 GCA_045802495.1 Allostellaceae bacterium
CAGAGCATACTCGGCATAGGCCCCGATAAACTGGGGATTCGTAACGCCATACACCTGATCTCCCACACGCAGCTCGGAAACCCCTGGCCCAAGGCGACGATTTCACTAGACAGATCCGAGCCCAGAGTGAGGGGGAGCGGTTGCGGCAAAGCGCTCTTTCCGGCCCTAATCCAGCCATCCCATGGACCGACCCCAGCGCCTTCAACTTTGACTAGGATCTCGCCAGGGCCAGGCTTGGGCCGAAGGACTCGCTCGAACTTCATGACCTCTGGTGGCCCAAACTCATGCACGCGCCAGGCCATCATTGTTGAATGAGTTCGCTCCTCATCAGCTTGAGGAACGATGCTGCTGGGGGTCATCTCATGCTCCTTACACCTAGCTCGGCAGTCACAGCTCGGCAACGGGGCCGTATCGCCCGTGTTGAGGCCTGCCCATAGAGGGGTTAGCATCATGATCGGCCCGGCAACTGGCTCGATCTCGGTCTCGTATCGCCCGGGGTCGCTTTCAGTTCGAGTTGCCGGCACAAACGCATCGAATGGCGCCGTTTTGTCCAGAGCAGGGACATTGGAGCGAGGACCGCAATACGCATCTGCTATTCCTCCCTGCATCGAGCCTCGCGGGCTTAGCACCGCTCTGGAGTGGCCCCGAACCATCGCTCCCAGATGTATCCGCACCCATGACGATCCGGTAGTTAAGGGTTGTAAATTTTCCTAAAGGGACTCAGAGCCACACCGGCCCGTGGGGAGTAAGTCCGTGAGCGCATCGTCCGGTGTTTCGGGCGCAGCCGAACCCGCGCTGAGGTTTGGCCCCTTTACGCTATTCCCTAAACAGCGGCGGCTTTACCTCGAAGGACGTCCGGTGCGGATAGGGAGTCGGGCCGTAGAAATCCTAGTACACCTCGTCGAACACCGGGGGGAGCTGGTCGAGAAAGAGGATCTGATATCGGCGGTATGGCCGAGAACCACGGTCGATGAAAATTATCTGAAGGTTCATATCTCGGCGCTGCGTCGCGCCCTGAGCGACCGGAACCGGACTTACTTGGCGACAGTGGCAGGTCGTGGGTATCGCTTTATCGCCCCGGTGGAACAAGCCGGACATGCGGCCGCCCCCCTCCCAAGCGGGGCTCAAGATCGGCCAGCTTTACCCGGCCCGCTTACACGGCTGGTCGATCGCGACGACGCCATAGCATACGTCACATGTCAGCTCGAGCAGCATGGTTTCGTGACAATCACGGGACCTGGAGGTATCGGAAAGACAAGAGTTGCGGTTGCCGTCGCCCAGCACTTAGCGCAAATACTGGGGCACGACCTGTGGTTTGCCGAATTTGCTCCAGTCAGGACGGGGCTTTAGTTCCGACCGTCGTTGCCTCTGCAATCGGCCTGGACGTCCATGGTGACCCGCTATCGGCGGTTGCGGCTTATCTGAGGGACCGAAAGGGGCTGGTCGTCCTCGATAATTGCGAGCATGTCATTGCTGCCGCGGCCGAACTAGCAGAGGCGGTTCGACGCACCCGGATGGTGTCGCTGTTCTTGCCACAAGCCGAGAGCCGCTTGGCGCGGATGGGGAACGGATTTATCGGCTTCATCCGTTGGAAATTTCCGAGCACCGCGGAAGGCCTCCCGGCTATGACTGCAATCAAATTCCCGGCAATCGAGCTGTTCTTAGCGAGAGCACAATCTGTTCTAGGCGACTACACATTAACCGATGCCGATGCTCCAATAGTCCCCGAACTCTGCCGCCGGCTGGACGGCATCGCCCTCGCGTTGGAACTCGCGGCTGCTCGAAGCTCATCGCTTGGCGTGAGGCAGCTGGCCAACGGCATTGACGACTGCCTTCGCGTTCTAACTTCGGGGCGGCGAACCGCTCTTCCGCGCCACCGAACGCTGCGAGCTGCGCTGGACTGGAGTTACGACCTGCTTAATTCGGAGGAGCAAGCCGTGTTCCGACGCTTGGCGGTGTTCGCCGGGGGTTGCTGTCTAAGTTCCGCCCAAGCAGTCCTTGCCGATAATAGAGACGATGATGCTCGAATTTCCGAAGTTTTGGTGGGCCTTGTGGATAAATCGTTGGTCTCGGCAGATCTCAAAGGAACGCCAGTACGGTATCCCATGTTGGAAACCACGCGCTTATATGCTGCGGAAAAGCTGGTTAACGCTGGAGAATTGACGCCAAGTTGTGTTCGACATGCACAGTTCTTCGCCCAGTTATTTGAAGAAGCAACTCGATGCTGGGAACACACGTCTACGGCCGATTGGATGGCGCTGTATGCCCCCGAGCTCGACAACCAGCGGAATGCATTGCGTTGGGCCTTCGACATGACGGGCGACCCCCGTGTCGGCGTCCAGTTGACCGCAACCTCACTCGGACTCTGGTTGCAGCTCTCCTTGATCCACGAAGGGCGGGGATGGATTGAAAGGGCGCTTGCGCATGTCGAGGAGCGGACACCGGCGCTTACCCAAGCGCGTTTGTGGTACGCACATGGCCGCCTCTCGGGCGGCACTCGGGGGTCCTTTGAGCGTGCAGTGGAACTCTCTCGAATAGCCGGAAATAAAGAGCTCCTCGGCCGGTCTCTCACAAGCTTCGGACTGAGTGTCTTCCATCAAGGATACGCTGATGCGGCGGAACAAGCCTTTACCGAAGCAGTGGCTGTATTGGCGGATGCAAATTGCCCGAAGTCGTTGTCTCGAGCCCTAACTGATTTGGCCGTTGCGCGGATAAATAGTGCCAATCTCGAAGAAGCGCGACGACTGCTCGAACGAGCGCTGAACTTGGCCCGAGAGGCAGGTGATGAAGGTGGGGTATTGCGTTCCCAGGTGTACCTCGCAGAAGTCGAGTTCGGGCTTAATCACGTGAGTGCGGCGATTGCCCGGGCTCGATCGCTTATTCGCCTAATACGCGCGACCGGCAGGACGCGCCATCTAGGCCAGGCGCTCTGCAACCTTGCGGTCCATTTACTATCTCAGGGTGAGAAGGAGGATGCTCGGAGAGCGGTTCTCGAAGGGCTCCCGCTCGTCCACAGCGACGAAATCGGGAATATCGGCGTTGTTATTGGAATAGAGGCGGCAGCGATTATTGGCGCGCTTGATCGCAATTGCGGCGAGGCCGCTCAGCTTATGGGTTATATAGACGAGTTCTGTCGGACCACGGCACACGTTCGGGGTGCGACTGAAGTCTGGGGTTACGAACATCTTCAAATGGTTCTTAGCGATCCAGCCGTTCCTGACAATATGGCTCTATCGTGCTCCGAGGGCTCAGCCTTGTCCGAAGAACGTGCCATCGGGCTGGCGCTGAAGCTGCTGGGTGAGGAACTCCTCGCGGCCGGAGCAATGATCTAGAGGACGAGCTGGGTCTGAGTGACAAGCGCGACGAGCCGGCCTTCGGGATTCATGACGCGGGTTTGCCAGATCATCGTCCGTCTGCCGCGGTGAACCGGCGTTGTTTCGCCGATCACCCGCGCTCCGACCGGCGCCGGGGCGACGAAATTTGTTTTGCTCTCGATAGTCGTCGTCCCTGAGCCTTTAGGGAGGTTGACGATCGTGCCCATGGCGCCGAGAGTGTCGGCGAATGCCATGATCGCGCCGCCATGTGCTATGGCCGGAGAGGTGCAAAGGTCCTCTCGGACCATCATTTGTGCGACGATTTTGTCCTCTGAAGCGCTGATGAACTCGATACCGAGCAACTCGGCAAAGGGCAGCTTCGTTTGGTCTATCCGCTCGAGCAAATCCACTTGCGCTTTCCTCCCATTGTCATGCGGGCTCTCCGCGCATTGCGGCTGGACCCTGGCGGCGGGCGACGTGCATTTCGCAGCAGCCATGGTTATGCCATGATTCTGCCGCTACCGTCCGCGGCGGTCCGACTGCCCGCGCGTGGGCGTCTCGACGAGGGAATTCTGCATGCATAGGTTGGCGACTTTCGCGCTGATGTCCACACTGCTCGTTGCCGGCGCTGTGTTCGCGCAGCAGAAGGCCGGCAAGGATAGTGTCTACGAAGAACTCAACTTCTTTGACGAGGCCTTCGAGCGGATTCGCCAGGATGCTGTTGATCCGGTGACTGACACCAAGCTGATCGGAGCAGCGATCTCGGGCATGCTCTCCGGTCTTGATCCCCACTCGTCCTTTCTCGACGAAGCGGCTTTCAAGGCGATGCAGACGCCGGCGAATGACAACCAGGTCAATCCGGGTTTGGTGGTCACGATCGAGAATGGGCAGCTGAAGGTGATCTCGCCGCAGGACGGATCGCCGGCGGCTCAGGCCGGCATCAAGCCCGGGGATCTGATCTTCTCCATCGACAAGGAGCCGGTTTATGACCTGACCTTGGGTGAAGCGGAACAGAAGCTGCGCGGTCCCACAGGAAGCGAGCTGGAGCTGACCTTGCGGCGCGGCAACGGTCCCCCGATCGATCTCAAGATCAAGCGCGAGCCCTTCAAGCTGAAAACCGTCTCGACGCGGGTCCTGATGGGCGATATCGGGTATCTGCGTATCGCCGGCTTCGACCCGGACACTCCGGCGGCGCTCACCGGCGCGGTTCAGGAGGTCCGGCAGCAGGCCGGCAAGAAGCCAGCGGGATTCATTATCGATCTGCGGAACAATCCGGGGGGCAATTTCGACGCCGCCGTCGCCGTTGCCGACGCCTTTCTCGACAAGGGCGACATTGCTGTCGTTAAAGGCCGCAAGTCGGCCAGCGCCAAACGATTAGCCGCCACTCCTGGCGATGTCGCGAAGGGTCTGCCGTTGGTCGCCTTGATCAATGGGGGCACGGCGCGCGAAGCTGAACTGGTCGTTGGCGCATTGCAGGACAATCGTCGCGCGGTGCTGCTCGGCACCAAGAGTTTTGGCGAGAGCTCGATCGAAAGCTTGATCCCGCTCGGCAATGGCGGGGCGATCCGGCTGACGACCGCGCGCTTCACAACGCCGAGCGGTCATGAAATTCAAGGCAAAGGTCTCGAACCCGATCTCGGCGTCACCCCTCTCACGCTTGCAAAGCTGGGCCGCGGCGAAGGGCGCCACGAGGCTGATCTGCCCGGTGCGCTGAAGAATCCCGACCAGCCGGCGAAGACCGAGCCCGGCAAACCCCCGGCCGACACTCCGCCGGGTGCGACCGCTACGCCCGCGCCGGAAGAGGCGCCCTCCGTCGCGAGCGGGGAGATGGGTTCAGCGACCGACGAGCAGCTGACCCAGGCGATCGACGTGCTGCGCGGGCTGTCATTGATCGGCCGCCGCGCCTCCGGCTGAGGCTTCTCGGCGCTATTCTGCTCGCGCGCCGTAGCGGTGGACGTGGTAAGGCGTGCGGGCGAGCCCTGAGCAATAACTGCCGACCACCGGCTCGATCGCGTCGTAAAGGCGCCGATTATCGGCATTGGCAGCGGCGAGGCGATCGCGCGCCGCCGCCACGCGGTCGCGCAGCCGTTCCAGATCAACCGTCACGACGCGCCGGTTATCGACGACGAGCCGGCCGCCAATCATGACGCTGGCGACGGCGGTCCCGTCCTCGGTATGGACGAGCTGGTTGACGGGGTCATTGAATGGCAGCCAGTTCGGATGGTCGAGATCGAGCATGACGATGTCGGCCTTCCAGCCGGGCGCCAACCGCCCGATCCGGCCACCAAAGCCGAGGGCGCGGGCGCTGCCCTCGGTTGCGGCCAGCGCCGCCTCGCGCGTCGACAGCCAGCGTCGCCAATCCGGTCCCTGCACCTTCGAGACGAAGGAGGCGAGCCGCATTGCCTCGTACATGTTCTGATTGTCGGCGCAATTCGCGCCGTCGGTGCCGATGCCGAGATTGACCCGCCGCTCCAGCATCGCCCGCGTATCAGCGAGACCGCTGCCGAGCCGCATGTTGCTGCCCGGGTTGTGAGCGACCGAGGCGCCGTGGTCTCCGAGGCGCGCCATGTCGTCGTTGTCGAGCCACACTCCGTGCGCCACGGTGAAATCCGGTCCGAGCACACCGAGCGCATCGAGATGCGCCGTCTGCGTCCGCCCATACAGGCGAATTCCGGTGATCGCCTGCACCTTCGACTCGGCGACGTGGCTGTGCAGCCCGACACCGAACTCGCGCGCCAGACCGGCGCAGCCGAGGATGAACGCATCCGAGCAGTGATGGGGGATGGTGGGCGCCACCGCCGGCTTCACGTGATCGCGATCGAAGGACCAATCGCCAAACGCCGCGCGAATTGCCGCGATCGTCGCGTCTGTAGGCGCGAGACGAAGCTCCGCAACCGACGCCTTGAGCGGCTGCGGCAAGGCGTCGTGCAACCCCGGGATCGCTTCATAGAAGCTGCGGTCCGCGACCATCGGGGCGATGACCGCGCGCATGCCGACATCGGCATAGGCCTGGCCGACGAGCTTCAGCCCTTCGGTGGTCGGGGTCGGCCATTCGAAAGAGAGATCGTAGCAGGCCGTGCAGCCTTTCAGCACCATCTCGACTGCGCCGAGCTGCGTCGAGAGATATTTCTCCTCGGCATTGCGGTTCCCGGTGATCCACGGCGCCGCCGACAGCAACAATTCCAAGGTCCAGCGGTCGCCCATCCCCTTGGCGAGGTTGCCGTGACCGTGCGTGTGGGCATTGACGAGACCCGGGTGCAGCAGCCGGCGCGTCGCGTCGATCTGGACGGCCCCTTCGGGGGCGGCGCTGCCAGGCGGGACGATTTCGCGGATCGTGTCGTCTGCGATAAGAATATCGGCAGGTTCGGCAGTGCCCGCTGCGATGTCGAGCACGCGGCCGCCGCGCAGGATCGTGTAGGCCATGGTATCGTCTCCCTCGAAGCGCACGGCATGATACGCCGGAACTGTGCCAGGAGCCGAGTGATGCCCAGTGTTGTCGTGCAACGGCGCGAGGCCGTGTTCGAGATCATGCTGAACCGGCCGGAGGTGCTCAACGCCGCCAACCGCGAGCTGATCGGTGAGCTCGCTGACGCCGCCGCCGAAGCCGCCGAGGATCGCTCGGCCCGGGTCGTGCTGCTGCGCGGGGCTGGGACGCATTTCTGCGCCGGTGGCGACATCACGATGTTCGGCGAGCTCGTCGGATTGCCTCCCGCCGAGCGGCGCAAGGCGCTCTACAGGATCGTCAACGGTTTGCACCCGCTGCTGATCCATTTGCGGCATATGCCGAAGCCGGTCGTCGCCGCGGTGCAGGGCGCCGCCGCCGGTGTCGGCCTCAGTCTCGTCGCTGCTGCCGATCTGGCGCTCGCCGCCGACGACGCGATTTTCACCTCCGGCTATATCCATCTCGGGACCAGCCCCGACGGGGGACTTACGGCTTTATTGGCGCGTGCGGTCGGGCTGAAACACGCCGCCGAGCTGATGCTGCTCGGCGACCGTTTCGATGCGACCCGAGCGCTGCAGCTCGGGCTGGTCAACCGGCTGGTGCCGTCGGCGGCGCTCGAGGCCGAGGCGATTGCGCTCGCGGCGCGGCTGGCCAGCGGCCCGATCCACGCCTATGCGAGCACCAAGGCGCTGCTCCAGGCGACGTTCGGCGACGCTTTCGATGCGCAGCTTCGACGCGAAACCGAAAGCTTTGCCGCCTGCGCCGCGACCGAGGAGTTTGTCGAAGGGGTGCGGGCATTTCTCGAAAAGCGCCGGCCGGATTTTTCGGCAGACCGGCGGGCGTAGAAAGCGCCATTGCGCTGGGCAGTGAACACGCTGCCAGCGATGCGCAGCGCGTGCGACAGAAGCGAGAGGCCAGCAACCCTGGAGTGTATCGGCAAAATGTCGCCGCTGCTTCTGCAGCGAATCTACAGCGGGATTCTCTCTAAAATTGAATTTCGCGGCGAGGCGGCAGGATGCGGGTAACACGCCAATAATCGGGTGCTTGCTCGGACGAGTTCTCTCGGTACGTACCACGGCATTGAGGCGATTTTCCGGCCGCCCAGCTTCGCCGGCGTTTTCGCCATTTTAGGTCATAACCGCCGGGTCTTCCTCGGCCAACACCTCTGCCAGGACAGCGCGGTCGATATTGCCGCCGGATTGGATAATGGCGACGCGCTTGCCGGCGAGCCGGTGCCTCTCTTGCAGCGCCGCAGCGAGCGGTGCGGCCCCGGCGCCCTCGGCGACGTTATGCGTGTCGATGAACAGTATCCGGATTGCGCGGCGGATCTCCGTCTCCGATACCGTGACGATGCGCGCGGCGCCGCGGCGTATAATCTCGAGCGCAGCGGGGTCGGGAACTCGGACGGCGAGACCCTCGGCCATCGTCGCGGCCGAGTTGGTGCTGACGGGAGCACCAGCCGCGAAGGACAGCGCATAGGTTGGCGCATTAACGGCGACCACCCCGACGATCTCGGCGGTGCCGCCGAGCGCCTCGCGCGCTGCAATCACGCCCGAGATGCCGCTGCCGAGCCCGATCGGAACGTAGACGGTATCGAGATCGGGCACCGCCTCGAACAATTCGAGGGCATAGCTGGCGACCCCTCGCACCAGCAATGGATCATAGGATTGCACAAAATGTAGCTCGTGCTGGCCGGCCAGCTCGGTCGCGTGCTCGTAGGCCGCCTGAAAATCGTGCCCGGCCTCGACGAGCCGCGCGCCAAAGGCCTGCATTGCCCGGTTCTTTCCGATGTTGTTGCCGTGGGGCACGACGATCGTCGCCGCGAGCCCGAGGCGCGTCGCGGCGAGCGCAATGCTCTGTCCGTGATTGCCCGTGGTCGCGGTCACCACGCCGCGAAGGCTCGGCTGAGAGCGTTTGACCGCGTCGAGATAGACGAGCCCGCCGCGGATCTTGAAGGCGCCGGTCGGGGTGTGGTTTTCGTGCTTGACCCACAGCTCGGCGCCGACCCGCCGTGACAGCAACGGCCAGCAATATTGCGGGGTCGGCGGCACTGTCCGGTGGACGAGCGCCGCCGCCGCTTGCAGGGTTTCGAGATCGGTCATCGCGGCGGCATTCCGCCGGGTTTCGTCCGCCGGGTCAAGCCGCCAGCCGGTACCTGCACCCCCAAACTCCGCTTCGTGCGGCTGAAACCAGCGACATCGCGCAACACCGAAAGGTCCAGCGGCGAAACGCCGAGGGGCGCCGGCCGCCGGCGGCATAAACGTAAGCGCGCGTTCGAAGGGAAGTCGCAATGCTGCCGCGCGCTGCCGGTCCGGTCGCAGCGGTGCCTCTTAAGGAAAAGACAGACGCGCCTTAAGAATAAATCAAGCGGCTCTCAAAGTCTTCTTTCGGGGTCGCGGGCACCCTCTCGCCCTGGAGGCGCGGCCCGACGTAAAGCTATCGGCAAGGAGGCGCGACAATGGTGGCGACTACTACCGGGCAAGACCGCAGAGCCGGGA
>JBJMQW010000043.1:0-7271 GCA_045802495.1 Allostellaceae bacterium
AAGAGCGCCGCCAATTCGGGGCCGAGCGCGACCCGCGCGGCGCCGGTCAGGGTCGCCATGTCGATCAGCAATTCGGGCTTTTCGGTCGAGGCCTCGGCCAGCGCGTCGCACAAGATCAGCCGCCCTTCGGCGTCCGTGTTGCCGATCTCGACGGCCAGCCCCTTGCGGGTGCGCACAATGTCCATCGGGTGCATGGCATTGCCCGCCACGGAATTTTCGACGAGCGGCAGCAGTACCCGCAGGCGCAGCGGCAGTCCGGCGTCCATGATCGCCTGGGCGAGGCCCAGCACGATCGCCGCTCCTGCCATGTCCTTCTTCATCAGCCGCATGCCGGAGGCGGGTTTCAGATCGAGCCCGCCAGTGTCGAAGCATACGCCCTTGCCGACCAGTGTCACCTTTGGCGCCGCCGGCTCGCCCCAGACGATGTCGACGAGACGCGGGGCGCGCGTGCAGGCGCGGCCGACCGCATGGATCGTCGGATAATTCTCGGCGAGCAGATCGTCGCCGACGATGACGCGATGCCGGGCGCCGGCGGCCTTGGCGACGCGCACGGCCTCGGAGGCGAGTTCTTCCGGGCCAAGATCCCCGGCCGGAGTGTTGGCCAGATCGCGGGCCAAAAAAGCCGCGCCGGCGAGCCGCTCGACATGGCCGCGGTCGGCGTCTTCCGGCCAGACGAGAACAGCTCCGGTTCGGGGTTTCGCGCTATAGCGGGTGAAAGCGTAGGTGGCGAGCGCCCAACCCAGGGCTAGACGAGTCGGATCGGCGCCTACCGGCACTATGTCGAGCCGGTAGGATCCTTCCGGAAGCACGCCCGGCAGCCCGGCCACGCTCCACATGCCCCCTCCGGCATCAGCTCCATCCCCAACTCCGACCAGCACCCGTGCGAGCCGGCCGCTCTCTCCGGGAACGAGGGCGCTTTTCCCGGCCTCTGCCGCAAAGCCGATCGACGTCACCCAGTTCCGCTCCCATTCCGGCGCCTCCTGCCGCCAGCCGGCAAGACGGCTTTTGGTCAACACCGCGATCGGGATCGCGCCATCATCTCGGTCGGTCAGTGAAAAGGTCATGCGGTCTGCTCGCGGGGGCGTGACGGTTGCGCTCCAGAATGCCGGCCCGCGGGCGCTTTGCAAGCCTCGATTATCCCGAGCACGGGTCTTGTCCCGGACAGATCCGCTGAACCTGCACAACCAGCGGCATAAAATAGACCGGGACCTTGATCGACAACGGCACGGCCCGTCTGTCGTCGGTGACCGTCAGCTCGACCTTGCGCGGTGCGGTGTCGGGATCGCTTTCATCGCCGGTCTCACCCTTGAAGCCGGCGATCGGGCGCAGGGTCAGCTAGACCCGGAGAATGCTCTCGGACGCATCCTTGTTCGGCAGGATGTGTCCGACAATGTCGAACCGCCGCGCGCCATCATAGACGGGGATGGTAAAGCCGCCATTGCGCCGCGGCGCGCGCAGCGCCGCGCGGATCCTTTCGAGCGCCGACAGCGGATCAACGATGTTCTTGCGAAAGATCTCTGCAAGCGGCGGTTTTCGGCTGGTGTCGTCAGGGCCGCGGTCGGCTATCGTCGCACCGGTGCGATTGACGAATTGCATGCTGATCCGGCTGTCGCGCCGCTTGCGCAGGTCGTACAGGGCCCGGTAATGCGACGGCTCGGCCGAGCGGTCTGCCGCGAGACGACCTTCGGCCACCGCGGTCGCCCGAAACCGGGTGAACAGGTGCGGCAGACCCTGTGTCTCGATGTCGATCTCGTTGCGATAGGTCAGGCCGGCATCGCGCAGCTTCAGGCGGATCTTGCCCGCCGGAAGACCGGCCCAAAAGGCGTCGTACACCGCCACGACGTCATCTGCCGCCAGCGGGCCGGCACTGGCGGTCGCCAGTAGCAGGCCCAGGGCGACAGCCCAACCAAGCCGAGCGGTAAGCGGGCTATGCAATTTCGATCAAACCCCGAGACGGCTGCGCAGATACTGGGCCGATCGCGCAAAATCGGCCAATGTTCCACAGACGCCAACCTGGCCTTTGGCAAGGATCATATCTGCCCGGGCGGCTGTCGGGCGAGGCGCTTCGGCGAGTGCAGGTTTCGACCAAATTGACAGCGGTCATTGCGAGGAGCGCCCTTGCGCGACGAAGCAATCTCGGCCGATCGAGCGCTCAGCGGCCCGAGATTGCTTCGCGCCGCTCGCAATGATGGGGTGGATGGCCCCCTCACGGCATCGCTGTGCCAAAGTTGGGTCGCCAAAGACCAGCTTGGGGAGCCATCCATGAGAGAGGTTAGCACGATCGGTCTGGATATCCCCAAAAACGTCTTTCAAGTGCATGGAGTGGATCGTGCCGGCGCGGTGGTGGTTCGCCGGGCGCTGCGGCGCTCGCAGATGCTGGCATGGTTTGCCAGGCTACCACGCTGCCTGGTCGGGATCGAGGCGTGCGGCGCGGCGCATTACTGGGCACGCGAGCTGCGCCAGCTGGGGCATGAGGTGCGCTTGATCCCGCCGGCTTATGCGAAGGCCTATGTGCGGCGGAACAAGAACGACCCGGCCGACGCGGAGGCGATCTGCGAGGCGGTAGGCCGTCCGGCGATGCGCTTTGTAGCGATCAAAACGGAGCAGCAGCAAGCTCTGGCCGCGATCCATCGAGTGCGCGATCTGCTGATCAAGCAGCGCACGATGCTCAAGAACCAGCTGCGCGGCCTGCTGGCAGAGTTCGGGATCGTGGCGGCCCAGGGCCGGCGCGGCCTCAATGAGTTGCTGGCGATCCTGAGCGACGGCGAGGATCGGCGCATCCCAAGCCTGTTGCGCGAGGGGCTGGTGGCCGTCATGGAGACCTTGCGCGGCATCGAACGCAAGCTCGAGGGGGTCGACCGGCAGATGATGGCCGCCGGGCGTGAGGATGCGACCTGCCGGCATCTGGTCACCGCCCCCGGCTATGGGCCGATCCTGTCGAGCGCCATGGCGGCGCTGGTGATCGATCCCGGCGCCTTCAAGCGAGGCTCTGACTTTGCCGCCTCGCTCGGATTGGTGCCGCGGCAGGACGGCACCGGCGGCAAGGTGCGGCTCGGCCCGATCAGCAAACGCGGCAACGGCTACCTGCGCCGGCTGCTGGTCAACGGCGCAACATCGCTGATCAAAGCTCAGCACGCCAGGCGCGATCCATGGGTCGCCAGGCTGCTCGCCGTCAAGCCGCGCAAGGTGGTGGCGGTGGCTTTGGCCAACAAGCTGGCGCGCATCGGTTGGGCGTTGATGATGCGCCAGGAGGACGTCCGCGGCCGGCCGGCGGCGGCGTGAGCCGCTGACGGCAACCCGTCCGGAAGGCTTGCGAGGGTGAACACGCGTGATGGCAATGTCGGTCAATCCGGCGATCGAGGGCAACCAGCCAGTGTCATCGGGGCATTGCGACCCCGCCGCAATGATCGGGCCTCGATCCACGGTTCCCATCAAGGCCCGCGGCCGTGTCGTGCCGCAGCAACAGGCCGCACACATGACCGCAACTGGCCGCTTTCCTACGCGCGTCAAAACTCTTGCAAACCGGGGGCCATCCACACATGACGCTTGAAGTGAGTGGTTCAACCTGATCGGAACCTACTCTCACGCAACGATCTGGGAAGGTTGTTCAGTGCGGGGCGGCGCCACCCCGCGCGGTGACTAGGCGATCGAGCCGACGCCGATGCTCAGGCTTTCGGCCTAGTTTTTCGACGCCGTTTTGGTAGCGGGAGAGTCGACTTCGTAGGCCTGCCGCGGCCCCTCGCATATCACCGCGTCTTCAGGGTGTCGCGCCATACAGGTGTTATACGCGCGAACATCGCGGTTGTCGGCGAGGCCGCAGGCGCTGACGATCAATGGGAGCGCCAATATAATGAGCAGCCGCTTCACGTGCTCTACCCAGCTTGCCGCGTCCCCCGCTCATCCTCGGGCCGCTTGCTTAAAATTTCATTGCCCGGCGACCAAGAAGGAAAGCGGACCCGGGGCCTCAACGAGGGCTAGGCGCGTGAAGTCCACGCCGGGTCCTCGACCTGGTTACAACCCCCTGGGCTGCGCCTGGGGGGAGCCGGCTTCGGTGAAGAAATTTCGCAGCGCCCGGTAGGTTTCTTCGGGCGCCTCTTCCGGGATGAAATGGCCGCTGGCGACGCTATGGCCGGAGACGGTCTCCGCATGGTCGCGCCAGACGCCGAGAATGTCGTAGCCGCTGCCTTGCGAGCTGCGCTGCCCCCATAGCATCAGCAGCGGCATCGTAAGGCGGCGGTCGCGGTCGGCGCGGTCATGGACGAGGTCGATGGTCGCCCCGGCGCGGTACTCGTCACAGGTCGCCCGGATCGTCTCCGGGTTCTTTAAGCAGCGCAGGTACTCGGCAAAGATTTCGGGCTCGAAGACTGCCGGGTTGCGGAGCATCGAGCGCAGAAAGAATTCGGGCTCGGCGCCGATCAGCCGCTCCGGCAGCCCACCGGGCTGAATCAGAAAGAACCAGTGATAGCTTGCGGTTGCGGCCTTTTGGTCGATCGTCTCGAAGCGGTGGAGGGTCGGCACGATGTCGAGCAGCGCCAGCCGCTCGATACGCTCGCGGTGATCGCGGGCGAGTCGGTGTGCGACCCGCGCGCCGCGATCGTGTCCGGCGACCGCGAACCGTTCGAAGCCGAGCGCCGCCATCGTCTCGACCTGGTCCTGCGCCAAGGCGCGCTTGGCATAATTAGCGTTGTCGGGTCCGGCGGGCGGCTTGGAGCTGTCGCCGTAGCCGCGCAGGTCGGGAACCACCACAGTGAACTCGTCTGCAAGACGCGGCGCGACCTTGCGCCACATCAGATGCGTCTGCGGATAGCCGTGCAGCAGTAACAGCGGCGGCCCGCTGCCGCCGGTGACGAGATCAATGACTGCGCCCGATGTCTCGATCTGCCGGCGGTTGAACCCAGGGAAACAGTCGGCCATCGCGGTCCCGCCCGGCTACAGCCCGCGGGTGGCCGGACCTTTGAGCTCGACCGTGTTGCCATCCGGATCGGTGATGTAGAGCGAAGGACCGTAGCCCTCGGCGCCGTAGCGTTCGCGGACGTCACCGGCGTCAATGCCGTGGCGCCGCAGATGAGCCGCGAGCGCGGCCGCGTCGAACCCGTCGACCCGGACGGCGAAGTGATCCATGTTGCGGCCGGCGGCATTTTCCGCCGCTCCCGGCGAGGCCGACGCCGGAACCAGGTCGATCAGAGATGCGCCGGCGCGAAGCTGAACCAGCTTGGGCTGGTCGAGCCGCCGCTCGACATGGCAATTGAGGACAGTTTCGTAAAACGCGATCGCCCGATCGAGATCGCCGACTCGCAGCACGACATGGTCGAGGCCGGAAATACGTACCTCGGTCTCACTAGTCGCAGCCGCTCTTGTCTCGATATTCGCTGTGTCCGGCATTCTGCCCGCTCCCTCCGCTCGCGATGCGTCATTCTATCGCGAATCGAGTGGAGCGGGCAGTTGGATTTATTGCGACACGGGCTGGGAGGGCTGATCCGCGGCGCGGCGCGCATGCTGACTGCGCCAGGCACGAACCTCCGCACGGTCGAGAACGCCGTCGTGATTGGCGTCCATCTGATCAAACCGGGCGCCGGCGCGCTGTCCTGCGCGTTCTTGCGCGCGCTGCAGATACTGTTCGCGGGTAATGCCGGAGGCGCTCGCCGCGTTTGGTCCGGGCTTCGCCGCCGGGGCGGCGCTTTCTATTGCCGCGGTCTGAGGGTTTGTCTGAGCCAGCGCGACCGCTGGCAGCAGCGACAAGGCCATAAGGCCGGCAAGCAAGGAGTGACGCATAAGTGACTACCTTAAGTTGTTACTGATATATATGTATATCAAAATACGAGCAATAGCAACCAACATCGAGCGCGGGTTGCGCAACGGTCATGTCATGTCGGCAAAAACGCCGGCAGAAAAGGCCGGCTTCGCTGGAAAACCGGCGTGGCGAGGGAGTACAGTCGTAGACAGCGCCCTTCATCAAACCTGGAGCGGGGAAAACAACATGCAATACCGCAGGATCTCGGCCGACTGCCATCTCGATATGCCGTGGATGCCGCCCGATCTGTTTGTGTCCGAGGCGCGGCGCGACCTCAAGGAGCGCATGCCCTATGTCGAGGACGGGCCGCAGGGACCGCAATGGGTCGCCAAGAACGGCGCCAATTTCGGGTTGAAGAATGGTGTCGGGCCGGGCGGGGCAGCTTTTGTTCCGGGCCAGAACCACCGGGTCGACAAGATGGCCGAGACCGGCATGTACGAGGACGGGAAGCGCGACGTCCGGCGCTGCAGCGACCCGCATCTGCGGATCAAGGACATGGACCGCGACGGCGTCGATGCCGAGGTGATCTACGGCATCCTGGGTGCCGCCAGCCGCCTCAACGACCACGAGGCCGGCAACCAGATGCTGATGATCTACAACGATTGGCTAAAGGACTTCTGCAGCCACTACCCGGACCGCCAGATCGGCCTCGCCTGCCTGCCGTATGGCGACATCGACGATGCGGTCGCCGAAATTCACCGGGTCGCCAAGATGGGCATCAAGGGGCTCGAACTGTCCTGCTCATGGGACATGGACCCGATGTGGCACCCGGTCTGGGAGCCGCTGTGGAAAGCGGTCGAAGACGTTCAACTGCCGTTGCACTTCCACACCTTCCCGACGACCTCGCCGCGGGCGCGCGAGGGGGTTTCCGGCCAGACCCGCCGCGCGGCGATGTTTACCGGCGTCTCCGCCTTCCAGATGGGCCTCATCAACATCATCGCCGCGCTGATCGGCGCCGGCGTGCTGGAGCGTCATCCGCGCCTCAAAGTCTCGTTCGGCGAGAGCGGCATCGGCTGGTTGCCCTATGCGCTCGACCGTATGGACTTCGAATATGAAGACCGCTTCCGTGATCTGATGAAACTGAAGCCGAGCGAATATTGGCGCCGCCAGTGCAAGGCGACGTTCCAATTCGACCCGATCGGCACCAAGCTCGTCGACGACATCGGCGTCGAGACCCTGATGTGGGGCTCCGACTACCCGCACACCGATGGCGTGTGGCCCGAATCCTCGAAATACATCGAGGAGCAATTCGCGGGTCTGGCGCCCGAAATCGTGCACAAGATCACCTGCGAGAACGCCGGCAAATTCTACGGGCTGATCAACTGACGCGAAGCGTCATCCGGGGACGGCCCCTTGGGGGGCCGGACCCGGGATCCATGCGCGGCGCCCCATTGGGAGACTAGGCGCACCGTCGCTGTTTTTGCTGTTTTCTGCAGCGAAAATACAGTCAGCGAGGCGGATTCGACCGCGGAATCTCTTG
>JBJMQW010000044.1:0-5460 GCA_045802495.1 Allostellaceae bacterium
CGTCAGCAATCCAACTCACTGCCGCGACTTGGTCGAACGCACTCGCAGGGAGTTCGGCAAGATTGACATACTCGTCAACAATGCCGCCTACCAGATGACGCATACGAGCCTCGGCGAGATCAGCGACGAGGAGTGGGACCACACCTTCCGCACCAACATCTACAGCATGTTTTATCTCGCGAAGGCGGCGGTGCCGCACATGAAGCCGGGCGGTGCGATCGTCAACACCGCCTCGATCAACAGCAAATCACCCTCACCGGGCCTGCTGGCCTACGCGACCACAAAAGGCGCGATCGCTAACTTTACCGCGGGCCTCGGGCAGCTGCTCGCCGAAAAGGGCATTCGGGTCAACTGCGTCGCGCCCGGGCCAATCTGGACGCCGCTGATCCCATCGACCATGGCGCCCGATAAGGTCGAGCATTTTGGCGAGAACACGCCGCTAAAGCGCCCCGGACAACCGGCCGAGCTGGCCCCCGCCTATGTACTGCTCGCCTCGAACGACGGTTCATACATATCGGGGGCAATGATCCCGGTAACCGGCGGCCGCCCGATGCTATAGCCGCTGACTTATAGAAGGTCGCGGAGCATCGCGACGAGCGGCATGTCAGCCGGCGGCATCGGGTACTCGCCGAGCCTCGCTGGGCGCACCCAGGCGAGGCGCTGCCCCTCGCATGCGCTCGGGATACCCGACCATTTGCGGCATACATAAAGCGGCATCAGCAGGTGGAAATCGGCATAGGTGTGTGAGGCGAAAGTAAACGGCGCCAAGCAACTCGCCGCAACATCGATGCCGAGCTCTTCGGCGAGCTCGCGAATCAGTGCCGTCTCGGGCGTCTCACCCGGGTTGACCTTGCCACCGGGGAATTCCCAAAGGCCGGCCATCGACTTTCCCGGCGGGCGCCGTGCGAGTAACACTCGCCCGTCGGCGTCGACGAGCGCCACCGCCGAGACCAGCACAAGAGGCGGGCTCACTGCAGACTCAGCTGCGGTAGCTGGCATTGATGTCGATATACCCGTGGGTCAAATCGCAGGTCCACACGGTCGCCTTGCCCGTGCCGATCCCGACATCGACGGCAATCGTGATCTCGTGACCGTTCATGTATTCGGCGACCGGCCCCTCGTCATAGGCCGCTACGGGGCCGCCCTCGGCAAGGATCGGGATCCCGCCGATCGAGATCGCCAACCGATCAGGGTCGATCTTCTCACCGGCTTTCCCGACCGCCATGACGATGCGGCCCCAATTCGGGTCACCAGCGGAAAGCGCCGTCTTCACGAGAGGCGAATTGCCGATGGCCAGCCCGATGGAGCGAGCGGCCCGCGCCGTCGCGGCGCCGGTGACTTCAATCGTCACGAATTTTTGCGCGCCTTCGCCATCGCGCGCGACCTGCTGTGCCAGATCGATCATCACCTTATCGAGCGCCTGACGGAAATCCGCGAGCCGCCGATCGGCGGGGCTCGTTATAGGGGGATGCCCGGCCTGCTGAGTGGCGCACAGCAGGACAGTGTCGCTCGTCGAGGTGTCGCCATCGACCGTCATGCAATTGAACGAACAATCCGCCGCCTCAGCGAGAAGCGGCTGCAGCACCGCAGCCGGTAATGCCGCGTCTGTGAACACATAGGCCAGCATCGTCGCCATATCCGGCGCGATCATGCCCGAGCCCTTGGCAAAACCATTGAGGCGGACCTCGGTGCCGTCGATCGTCGCGGTCGCGGTCGCCCCCTTCGGAAAAGTATCGGTCGTCATGATTGCGCGCGCTGCGGGTTCCCAGGCGTCGGCCGAGAGCAATTGCACGATCTTTGGCAGCGCTTCGATAATCTTCTCGCCCGGCGGCGGCTCGCCTATCACCCCGGTCGAGGAAATGAAGATCTCTTTCGAGTCGCAGCCGAGCAGGCGCCCCGCGGTCGCCGCGGTGTCGGCGACGACCTGCCTGCCGACGCGGCCAGTGAAGACGTTCGAGTTGCCGGAATTGACGACGATGCCACGCACTTTGCCGCCCGGCAGGCAATCGCGGCACCACAGCACCGGGGCCCCCGCGGTCAGCGACCGGGTAAAGACGCCGGCAACAACGCTGCCCGATGCCAGCTCTGCGAGCATTAGATCGTCCCGCCCGGTGTAGCGGATTCCGCACGCAAAAGCAGCGAGCCGTACACCGGCAATCGGCACCAGCTCGGGGAAGCGTTCTGGCGCGAGAGGAGAGACAGCAGTCATTCTTGTTCCTGGGTTGGCGGCGGGGTTGGGCTCCCGAGCTGTTGTTCCGGGGGCCCGGAACGACGCACGGTCGGGGCAGCTATTTGGTACCCAACAGCGGCTTGCCGTCGAGCCCGAAGGTCTCGATCTTGGCGGCGCCGCGCAGCTCCTTCAGCTTGGCGTCGACGACGTCGTGAGCGACCAGCTGGCTGACTTCCTGGCGCGCCTCCTCGAAGCTCGGCGGCTTGCCGGCGCGGTGGTCCTCGACTTTGATCACGTGCCAGCCAAACTCGGTCTTGACCGGGGTCTTAGTATATTGCCCGGCAGGTAAGGCGAAGGCGGCATCGGCGAAGTCCTTGACCATATTGCTACGGCTGAAATAGCCGAGATCTCCACCCGATCCAGCGCCCGGGTCGGTAGAATGTTGCTTTGCGAGTGCTGCAAAATCCGCCCCTTTGTCGAGTTCGGAGATGATCGACTTTGCCTCAGCCTCCGTCTTGACGAGAATGTGGCGAGCATGCACCTCGTCTTGATCGGTCTTGTCCTTGATGAATGTTTCGTAGCGAGCCTTAAGCCGGTCGTCGGTCTCGGCATTCTTGATAGCCCGGCTTAGATAGGCTTCTTGGATCAATCGATCCTCGTAGAGCTTGAGTCGGTGCTGCAACTCCGGGTCCTGGTCAAGATGCTCCTTGCGTCCCGCTTCGGTGACGAGCATTCCGTCAACCATTCGTTCGAGCAGCATCGGATAGATCTGCTCGAGCGGTAGTTTCTTGGCCTGTGGCGGAAGGCTTTGTTGCGCAGCCTCGACATCCGAGAAGCGCAGCTCGTTGCCGTCGACGCGGGCTACGACGAGGTTTCCAGATGGCAGAGGGGTCTGGGTTTGAGGAGCGGGCGTTGGCGGGATTGCCGGCCGATCGGCTGCCAACAGGGCGCCACCCGAAATTATGCCGGCGGCGAGAATGGGCGCGCACAATCGGCCGAGCCCAGAACGTAACGAGAGACGAAAAAGCATCGGGATACCTATAATCGGGGAGCCGCTTGCATTTCCGGCGGCGGAGCGGGTTATGAGCACAAACCGCTATCACGTAAACAAGGCAATGAAGGGGCGCGGCAGCGGGTGGTAGCGAATTGACACCTCCAGCCCTCCCGCCTATCTCTCAACTAGTCGCCGTGCGAACTCATCCGGCCATTTTTCTCCTTTATTCGAGGGTCCCATGCTTGGTGCCTTAGCTCGGCGCCTGTTCGGCTCCGCCAATGACCGTTACGTGAAGAGCCTGGGGCCGATCGTCTCCGCAATCAACGAGCTGGAGCCACAGCTCGAAGCGATGTCCGATGACGAATTGCGGGCGCGGACCCAGCACCTCAAAGAGCAAGTCGCCGCCGGCGCCGAGCTCGACGACATTCTGATCGACGCTTTTGCGACCGTGCGCGAAGGCGCCAAGCGCACCCTCGGCCAGCGGCATTTCGATGTGCAGCTGATGGGCGGCATCGTGCTGCATCGCGGCATGATCGCCGAAATGAAGACCGGCGAAGGCAAGACTTTGGTGGCAACTTTGCCCGTCTATCTGAACGCGTTGACCGGCAAGGGCGTGCACGTCGTCACGGTCAACGACTATCTCGCCCGCCGCGACGCCGAGTGGATGGGCCAGATCTATCGGTTTCTCGGCCTCACCGTCGGCTGCATCGTCCACGACCTCGACGATATGCAGCGCAAGGAGGCCTATCTCTGCGACGTCACTTACGGCACGAACAACGAGCTCGGCTTCGATTACCTGCGCGACAACATGAAGTTCCGGCTCGAGGACATGGTCCATCGGCCGTTCCACTACGCGATTGTCGACGAGGTCGATTCGATCCTGATCGACGAGGCCCGCACGCCACTGATCATCTCGGGGCCGACCGAGGACAATTCCGAGCTTTACATCCGGGTGGACAAGCTGATCCCGGCTCTCGAAGCTGGCGATTACGAGAAGGACGAGAAGCAGCGGACGGTCGCGCTGACCGAATCGGGTGTCGAGAAGATCGAGGAGGCGCTGCGCCAAGCGGGCCTGCTGACAACCGGCTCGCTCTACGACATTCAAAATGTCGGGCTGGTCCATCACGCGAACCAGGCATTGCGCGCCCACAAGCTGTTCGCTCGCGACACCGACTACATCAGCAAGGACGACAAGATCGTCATCATCGACGAGTTCACCGGCCGCATGATGGAAGGCCGGCGGTATTCCGAGGGGCTGCACCAGGCGCTCGAGGCCAAGGAAGGGGTCACGGTCCAGAACGAGAACCAAACGTTAGCGTCGATCACCTTCCAGAACTATTTCCGGCTCTACCCGAAACTGGCGGGCATGACCGGCACGGCGATGACCGAATCGCAAGAATTCGGCGACATCTACAGGCTCGAGGTCATCGAGATCCCGACCAACGAGCCCTGCATCCGCGATGATACCGACGACGAGGTCTACCGGACGACACGCGAGAAATACGATGCGATCGTGCAGCACGTGTTGGAGTGCCAGGAGAAGAAGCAGCCGGTGCTGGTCGGCACTGTCAGCATCGAGAAATCCGAGGCGCTGTCGGCCGTATTCAAGAAACACAAGATCCCGCACAACGTGCTGAATGCCCGCTATCACGAGCAGGAAGCGTACATCATCGCCCAGGCCGGGCGGCCCGGCAACGTGACGATCGCCACCAATATGGCGGGCCGCGGCACCGACATTCAGCTCGGCGGCAATCTCGATATGCGGCTCAAGACCGAGGTCGCGCTGATTGAGGATGCCGCCCAGCGCGAGGCGCGCGCGAACGGGATCCGGAGCGAAATCGCGACGGCGCACGAGGGTGTGGTCGGGGCGGGCGGGTTGTTTGTGGTCGGCAGCGAGCGGCACGAGAGCCGGCGGATCGACAACCAGCTGCGCGGCCGGTCGGGCCGCCAGGGCGACCCCGGCGCCTCCAAATTCTTTGTCTCGCTCGAAGACGATCTGATGCGGATCTTCGGTTCCGAACGGATGGATTCGATGCTGCAGCGCCTCGGCCTTAAAGAGGGCGAGGCTATCATCCATCCCTGGGTCAACAAGGCGCTCGCCAAGGCCCAACAGAAAGTCGAGGCGCGCAACTACGACATCCGCAAGCAGCTCCTCAAATACGACGACGTGATGAACGACCAGCGCAAGGTCGTCTATGAGCAGCGCCGCGAGATCATGAATGCCCGCGATGTCGCCGCGACGGTCGCCGACATGCGCTTCGAGACGATCGAGGAGATCGAGGCGCAAGCGATTCCC
>JBJMQW010000045.1:0-4757 GCA_045802495.1 Allostellaceae bacterium
CAGCCGATTATGGCGGCGGCGCAGGCCGTCTACGACACGTTGAAGGCGCTGCGCGACGGCGTGCCGCCCAAGGATCTGAAGGGCGTGCCGTCAGCCGATTTTATGGCCAAGGCGACACGGGACACCGATTACAGGAATCGGACCAAGGAATTCCTCGGCGGCTAGCACGGTGATTCAGACATTACGGTCTCGATGGTAGTCGGCGGGGCCAGGACCCGGGCGACGACGATCGAGACCCGGGCCTCCTGGGTGGTCGCTTTGACCGCGCTCGCCGTCTATTCGGTTTCGTTCGGTGCGCCGACGATCACGGTCGTCGCGCTGAAGCCGATCGCCGCAGAATTTGGAGGCGCACGGTCGGTGCCGGCCCTTGCCTATTCGCTCGCCTGGTTAGGCTCCGCCCTCGGCGGCATCGGAATGGGCTGGATCGCCGGACGCATCGGGGTGCGTTGGACCGTCATGTTCGGCGCCGTCATGATCGGGCTCGGGCTGGCGGTGTCTGCAACCGGCGGAGAGTCGGCTCTCTGGCTCGGCCACGGTCTCTTGATCGGGCTCCTTGGCAATGCCGGGATCAATGCGCCGCTTTACGTCTATGTCGCCCGCTGGTTCGACCGCCGGCGCGGTTCGGCGCTGGCGCTGATCTCGTCCGGACAATACGTCGCGGGAGTACTGTGGCCGACCCTCCTGGAACGGGGGATCAGCGCCATTGGCTGGCGCCATACGATGCTCGTCTATGCGGTGTTCGAGATCGCAGTGATATTGCCGGCGGCCGCAGCGATTTTCGGACCACCGCCCGATGCCGCAAGAGCCGACGGCGCGGTGGACGGACCCGTTTCCGGGCAGCCGGTCCTGGGGCTTCGACCCCAGGTCGCGCTCAGCCTTCTGTGCCTTGCGGGTTTCCTTTGCTGCGTGCCGATGGCGATGCCGCAAGGCCATCTCGTGGCGTTTTGCAGCGATCTCGGCATTCCTGCTGCGCACGGCGCCATGATGCTTTCGCTTCTTCTTGCCTGCGCTTTCCTCAGTCGGCAGTTTTGGGGCGCTGTTGCCGACCGGATCGGCGGGCTGCGCACGGTGTTGGCCGGCTCGGTCTGTCAGCTGGCGACCATGACCGGGTTTTTGCTGACCCAGAGCGAAGCCGGTTTGTTTGCCGTGGCGGCAATGTTTGGCCTCGGATTCGGCGGCATCGTCCCCGCCTATGTCCTTGCCGTGCGCGAACTGTTTCCCGCATCGGAAGCATCTTGGCGAGTGCCGACGTTACTGCTGTTCAGCGGCTCTGGGATGGCCGCCGGGGGCTGGCTTGCCGGCGCAATCTATGACTATGCGGGCTTTTATGCCGCGGCCTTCGCCGTCGGCATCATGTTCAACCTCGCCAATGCGTTAGTCGTCGGCGCGTTGGTCTGGCGCCAATATCAGAACGCGAGCAGGCTCACGATGAAGCGCGCCGAGGCGGCGATCAGAAACAGCCCAAAGCCGATTTCGAGCTGACGCTTCGGCAATGCGTGCGCCAGACGCGCCCCCAACGGCGCGATATAGCTCGAAATCGGGGCTATCAAGACGACCCCGATCGCCGAGACGAAGCCGATCGACAAAGGCGGCAGCAGGTTTCGATGCGGCAGTCCGGCGAGGATATAGCCGATCGTGCCGGCGATCGTGATCGGGACACCAAGCCCGGCCGAGGTCGCCACGGCGTTGTGGATCGGCGTTCCGTAGAGCGTCATCGCCATCGTGGCCAGTGACCCGCCGCTGATCCCCATCAGCGACGACGCGAGACCGACCAGGAAACCGCAGAAGACCATTGCGAACCGTCCCGGGAACTGCCTGCCCAACACCCAATCTTCGCGTCCGCTCAGCAGCTTCGCTGCGATCACTCCGGCTATCACTACAAAAGCAATCTTGAATACCGTCGCGGGCGCCAGGGCGGCAGCAACCGAGCCCACGGCGACACCGGCGACCGCCGGCCAAGCCCAGGCGCGCATCACTTCAGCGATGACCAAGCCCTTGGCGCGATGGGTCCGATACGACCGCACCGCGGTCGGTACGATTATGGCCAGCGAGGTCCCGATGCAAAGCTGCATGCGGACCTCTTCCGGGACGCCCAATATGCGAAATACCTCGAACAATACAGGGACGATAACGGCGCCGCCGCCAATGCCGAAAAGCCCCGCAAGAATTCCCGTGACAATTCCGGCAGCGATCACGGCTACCGCCAGCCAGATCAGCTCGGTGACATCCACCGCCGCCATGCTGTACGTCTTTTCCCGCGATCAGGAACGCCCATGGCGGCGCAGCAGGTCAGCAAGCTCGGCGACGCTGCGCCACTCTTCCGCGCGAGCGATGGCGTCTTCAACCGCCTTCACCCCCTCCTCCGTCAATACCTCTCCCGCAAGCTCGCGGTACTTGTCGCGAATTTCGGACTCGGCAAACGGCTCCTGAAAATCGCCTCTGTGACTTTCGCGAGTGCGCGTGCTTTGGCGCCCATCGGTCAGGGTCAGCGTGACCCGCGCCGGCCTTTGGCGCGGCGCAGCGGCGCTCATCGCCGGGTCTTCAGCCACATGCACGCGGTGCCGCAGCGCCGTGATCGCGGGATCGCTCAATGCGGTATCGTCGAGCGCAGCATAGCCGGCGCTTCCTCGCACCACCATGGCCGCAGCAGCATGCGGCAGCGAGTATTTCGAAGCGAAATAATTCGGTGGATCCGGATTGCGCATGACCGAAGCAAAGCGGTAGGTCGAGACGTCGATGCGCGCAACTTCTTCGGGACGCGGTCGCAATTCCTCAAGCGCCTCCTGCAGGCAATCGAGCGCCGGGTGGATCGGGTTGCAGCAGGCGTACAACCGAAAATAGTTCCGGGTGATCTGCCAGACGGTACCGAGTTCATCCAGCACGCCGCTCGGCTCGAACTTGCT
Organism: Allostellaceae bacterium; assembly: GCA_045802495.1. Lineage (GTDB taxonomy): Bacteria > Pseudomonadota > Alphaproteobacteria > ATCC43930 > CGMCC-115725 > AP-15. The sequence continues at coordinate 2,904 of JBJMQW010000045.1, forward strand.
GCCGACCAGATTGCCCAGCGCCTCCTCGATCGCATCGGGTTGCGCAGTAAAACCGGCAAGGGACAATTCTGGCGCGAGCGCGGCGGCAAATCCGCTCATGCCGCCGGCGACGTTGAGCGTCGTCGCGCCCGCGACTGCGTTGGTATAGCTCGGCGTCAGCAACAATGTCGTGGCGATGCGCATGGCGCTGCTGACACCGCCCGCGTCGAGGCCATGCAGACGGGCGCCCGCGGCGGCCGCGGCCAGCAGCGACACCTGTCCGTTCTGGTGCGCGAGCGGCCGGGGCGTGAACCCGCCGGCAACTCTCCCCGCTACTTCGTAGCCGAGAACAAAGGCCGCCAGCAATTCACGGCCGGAACTGCCCAGATGTTCGCCGACCGCGAGCGCGCCAGGCAGAATTTGCATGGCCGCCTGACCCGAAACAAAGCGCAGCCCCTCGCAAAGCTCGATCGAGCGGCCGGCAATTCCGTTCAGCAGAGCAGCGGTCCCAGGGTCGTGTTTCGGCCAGCCGCGGGCGAACACCATGGCTCCCGTTCCGGCAGTTGCGGCAAGACGGTCGCGGAGCTGGCGTATTTCGGGCCGCTCGGCGCCCGCCAGAATGACTCCCAATGTATCGAGCAGGACGAGCTTCGCGTGAGCCTGCACCGATTGGGGAACATCAATCCATCGGGTCTCCGAAACAAATTTCGCCAAGCCTTCGATCTGCTGACCCATTTTCGACAACTCCTCCTTGCCTTGCCGCGCTTTCGCGACCTTAACACCAAAGTAGCATGGAGCAGTCGCGCCTCGCGCACGGCCCCAGCGGCGGATAGCGTTGTGTTCCGGCTATTGAGAAGGCAAGCTGCGCCCTAGTTAACGAGACGGGTGCCGAGGGAGAGAACGCGATGACGATCGAGCCGATGCTGACCGAAGAAACGCCGGCGAATGTGCTGGTTGCCCGAGTATTGCAAGAGGCCGGGATCGAGATGGTCTTCGGCATTTCCGGGGGTCATACCGGCCGGATCGTCTCGGGGCTCAGCCAATACCAGAACTCGGTTCGGACCGTGCTGGTGCGCGAGGAATCATTGGGCGGGGTCATGGCGGAAGTCTATGGCCGGCTGACGCGGCGGCCGGGTGTGCTGCTGGGGCAAGGCCCGTGGGTGCTCGGCAATGGCCTGCTCGGCACGATCGAGGCGTATCTGTCGAGCTCGCCGATGTTGTTGCTGACCGATTTCAGCGACGCGCCGCGCTTTACATTGCATGCGCCTTACCAGCAGGCGACCGGCGACTGGGGCAGCTGGGACGCGCGGCGCGCCTTCAGCGGCGTTACCAAGCACGTCATGCAGGCGCACGATCCGATCGGGGCGGTCCAGGCGACACAGCTGGGCATCAAGCATGCGCTCGCCGGACAGCCGGGACCCGTGGCGGTCCTCTATGCCCATGACTCGCTGGCCGGCTCGGTAAGGCCTGACTCGCAGCCGATGCTGTACCCGACCCGGCACTACCTCCCCTCCCCTCCCCCGCCGGCCGAGACGCGGCAGGTCGAGGCGGCGGTGGCAGCATTGCTCGCCGCGCAACGGCCGGTGCTGATCGCCGGGAACGGCGTCCGCATCTCCGAGGCCTATGACCAGCTTCGGCGCCTTGCCGAGATGGCCGGATTGCCGGTGGCGACCACCGCGGCCGGCAAAGGGTGTTTCGCCGAGACCCATTCGCTGGCGCTTGGCGTGTTCGGCACTTTCGGCACGCCGGTGGCCAACGCCTGCGTTTCCGAAGCCGATCTCGTCCTCGTCATCGGCTCGAAATTGTCGCCGAGCGACACGGCCTGGGAGAACCGGGCCCTGCTCGACCCGACGCGGCAGAGTTTTGTGCAGCTCG
>JBJMQW010000046.1:0-5089 GCA_045802495.1 Allostellaceae bacterium
AGCATTTCCCCGCTTTTCGAGCTTGCTCGGGAAGCGGGGGGAAGCGCAGCCGGTCGGCACCGCCGATCGTCCACATATCCACCGGCCGTGCTCTCTTGCCGATTGTGCCGGGGCGTAAACCAAGGCTCCTGGGTGATGATCCGAGGGGAGCTCGCCATTGGGCGCAAAATATCACGCCACACACTTGTATTCGGTGGATTCCATGCGGATCCAAACCATGATGCAGTCATGCGCATCGGCGGCAAAGCTCCGAGACGGCAGGCCCATTCTCTAAGACGGCGTGCAAGCCATGCCTGCCTCGGGTCACCGCCGCCTCGGACCATCATGGGCATCGCGTTGTCAACTGCCAACGGACACCCAATCTCGCTTGGTCGTCTGCTCCGCAGTGACAGATCACGCCGCCGGTCGCAGGATGACGCCCTCTGGCACCTCTCCGATAGTCACCAGCTGCCAAAGCGCGACGAGCAGCTTGCGCGCCAGGGCGACGATCATGGTCTTGCGGGTAGTGCCGCGGCCATCGCTGGTTTGTGTGCGGTACCATTGCGCCAGTGCGCTGTTCTTCTGGAACATCAGGAAGCGCCATGCCAACTGGATCATGCCGCGGCGCACCCGGGCGTTGCCTGCCCTAGCCAGTCCCTTCTCTCGCCGCCGTACGCCGCTCTCATCCGGCGAACCGGTCAGGCCGGCGTAACGAGCGACAGCCTTCCGGTCACGCAAGCTGCGCGACAGGATCTCGTGGACGAGCATGTCTGCCGTCTCGATGCCGACCCCGATGACCCGTGCCAGCAGTCGGATCATCGCATGGCTGGCCAGTTCCGGGCGCTCCTCGAGCCTGGTCAGGCGTGCCGCCTCGATTTCCCGGATCTGGTCCATGACAAAGCGCAGACGCGCCATATCCCGGCGTAGCTCGGCCAGCGTGTTCGGCGGCAGCGGCACACCTTCCGCGGTCCGCAGCCTGTCGAGACGTTCGGACGCTTTGCGCAAGGTCGGTTTGAAACCGCGAAGGCCGAGACGGGCCAGGGTGCTCTTCATTCGATTGATGATGCGGGTGCGCTCGCTGACCAGGTTCTCGCGCTCACGGTGGGGCCGCTTGGCATCTTCTTCTTCCGACGTCGGGATCTTTGCCATGCTGCAATGGCGCGGCTCGCCACGCAGCCAGCCGAGAAAGGCCCGCTTCAGCAGCTCGGTATCCAGCCGATCCGTCTTCGCCCGGCGGTGCTCGCGCGACACGGCAACACTTGTCGGGTGGATCACATAAGCCTCGATGCCACGTTCCCGCAGCCAGCGCGCCAGCCAGAAGCCGTCCCGGCCGGCTTCGTAGGCCACCGCGATCCGATCGATCGTACGGCCTGCTTTGGTCGCCTCGTCCCGCCAGCGATCCAGCAGCTGGAGCAGCCTCGCCTCATCCGCCGCGAGTTTCTTCAGCGGCTGCCGGTTGATCCCCGGAACCATGCCGGCGACCAGCCAGCTCGATTGGCTCATCTCGATGACGGCGATAAGCGTGCTATCCTGATCTAGAGCGGCGAGTGATCTGCTCAGGTCATTCGGCTGCGGCATGGGGCACCCCGTCGGTTGTTTCCAGCGACGATGATGCCTTGTCCCCGCCGCTCGCCCCATAGCATCTCTTGATCCAGTTCTCCATCTCGCCGCGCGCGCAGTAGATTGTTTCATAGAGATGCCGGGCCTCGGCCTGCGCGGGCTTGAGCGAGGTCACGACAAAGCGTGGGTTGGCCGCACCGCCGGTCCACTCGGCCTTGCCAACGACGCGACGCGTGCGGCTCCAGCTGTCCAGCGTCGACCAGACAAAGTCGCGGAAGCGTCGCGCCGGCTTGCCGCTCGCTTCGGCCTCGACGCGCGCTGCTTCGATTTCCACCGCGATCTCGGCGGTCAGCCGCTCGTTGCGCGCCAGCCCGAACAGGTAATCCACCCGGTTATCCTCGCACCATGTCATCAGCGGTTCTCGTGCAAATCCACTGTCGGCGCGCAGCAGAATGCGCACGCGCGGCCAGCGGGCACAGATGCAGCGGACAATGCGCCCGATCTCGTCCACCGCGCCCGCGGCGGCGTCGATGTTCGAGCGGCGCAGCTTGGCTGCGAGCAGATGGCGACCGCAGAACACGTAGAGATTGCGCTGATCGGGCCGGAGCCTTCCCGTCGGCATCACGCGAGCCGACGATGGGTTCTCAACCTTTTTGGAGCATAGTGCCATGCAGTTCTTCGTCGGGATCGACGTATCGCTGGACAGTTCGAGCATCTGCGTGATCGACGAACGCGGGGTGATCATCAAAGAGGGGAAGACCGACAGCGACCCGGCCGCGATCGCGCGTTTTGTCCGCCACAAGGGCCGGAAGATCGAGCATGTCGGCCTTGAGACCGGTTCACTCTCCCAATGGCTCCACGCCGGCCTCAGCCGCGAGGGCTTCCGTGTGACGGTCATGGAAGCACGTCACGTGCGCGCGGCCTTCGCGGCGATGCGGGTGAAGACGGACCGCAATGACGCGCGTGGCATCGCGCAGCTGGTTCGCCTCGGATGGTTCAAGGCAGTGCACGTCAAAGCACCCTCGGCACAGGAAACCCGCACGCTCCTCAACGGCCATCGGTTTCTGGTCGACAAGCTAACCGGTATCGAGAATTCGATGCGCGCCAGTCTGCGGAACTTCGGGCTCAAGATGGGTCAAGTCACGCGCTCAAAGTGGGCCGCGCGGGCGCGGGAGTTGGCGGTCGGCATTCCAGCCCTCGAGCTCGTGATCGACTCGCTGCTGCGAGTTCGCGAGGCATTGCGGCAAGAACTGCGAACGATCGACCGAAGGCTGCTCAATGAGGCGAAAGCTGATCCAGTGGTGCGTATGCTGATGACCGCACCCGGCGTTGGCACAGTCGTCGCCCTGACCTTCAAAAGTGCTGTCGATGATCCGGCACGCTTCAAGCGGGTGCGGGACGTCGGTCCGTGGCTGGGTTTGACGCCCAGCCGGTACCAATCCGGTCGGACCGACATTGTCGGCCACATCACCAAGGCGGGCGACGCCGACGTGCGCACGGCGCTGTATGAAGCGGCCACCACGCTGCTCAGTCGTGTGGCAGGATGGTCGGCCATGAAGAATTGGGGCATGCGGGTCGCGCGCCGCAGCGGTGTGAAGAAGGCCCGTGTGGCCGTCGCTCGCAAACTCGCCGTCGTGCTGCTCACCATGTGGCGGTCTCAGACCCCGTTCCGCTGGGCAGCAACCGAAGCGTCCGCCTAGCAATCGAAGGAATAATTGCCATCAACGTGGCGGCTGTTGACAGCATCCACGCTGCGACGTCCCGGGCAGGGACGAGGGTGAGCCGAGCTCGCATCTGCCGCAGTTGCTTCGAGCACGGGGTAGAGATTTGAGCCGACCGCCTCCTGAGTCCGCATCAAGTGGCGGCCACGCCGACCACGGACAGAAGCATGGCCCTGCTCGCTGGACAACAGCACCTTGACCAACCAGGCCCGATCACAGAAGCGGCAGATGATCGTCGTATTTCGAGACGACAATATGAGCCAATAGCCCCGCTCCGGCCCGGCCGCGGGCAATCGCGTGATCGGGCGCCGGCGCCGCCACCACCACCTCGCAAGCCCGGCACGACAGTTTCTCGCGAATGTGCCGGACGACTTTGAAGCGGCCCGGCACGTAATCGAGGGTCTCGCTGACCTCGTCGGCGATCTTGCGCAGCGCGCCGCCGCAACTGGGACAGGTGCACGGTGCCGGATGCCGCCGATCCTCTCTCGGCAGATGCTGCGGCAGCAGGCGCCGCGCCGGCTTCTGCGCCTCGGTCACGGTCTCGATGGCTGCCGCCGCTTCCGGTGAGGCGGTTGCCAGCCGTTCGGCCAGGTCGGTTTCCAGCGCCTCGAGCGCCAGCTCGAGCTGCTCGGTGTCACGTGCCAGCTTTTCCGAGGAACGGCCGAACTCGGCCCGCCGATAACGGGCCAGCTGGAACTTCAGCCGGGCAATCTCAGCCTGGGCGACGAGCGCATCCTGCGCCATCGCGGCAATCATGCGCTTCAGCGCCGCGGGGTCGTCGGGCAGATTGTCGGCTGTGATCGGCACGCCGGCAGTGGATCAGACTTGCCGCCGTTTTGGTCAATGGTTGAGGTAAGCTGCCGCGCCTGCGTTGGCCAGGCTCAGCCGGCCAGCTCTGGCCGCCAGGTTCGCTGCGGCATTCGCCAGTCGATCCCCTCGAGCAGCATCGACAGTTGCGCCCGGCTCAGCACCACCACCCCCTCCTCAGCCCGCGGCCAGACGAATCGGCCACGCTCCAGGCGCTTGGCAAACAGGCACAGCCCGTCGCCATCCCACCACAACAGCTTGATCAGATCGCCGCGGCGGCCGCGAAAGCAAAACACATGGCCGGAGAACGGATCCTGCCCGAGCACTGTCTGCGCCTGCGCTGCCAGACTGTCGAACCCCTTGCGCATATCGGTGGCACCGGCCGCCAGCCACACCCGGGTGCCCGCCGGCAGACCATTCATCGCAGCAGTTCGATCACCTGCCGCAGTGTCTCGGAGCTGACCTCGCCGCGAAGGCGCACCCGTGCACCACAGCCAAACACAATCTCGATGATGCCGTCGCGATCCGGCCGCGGCGGCCGATCGCCATCCGCGGCGATTTCGACCGGCACCATTGCGCCGCTTTCCATCGCTGCCTTCGGCAACAGCTGCCGCCGCCACCTGAACAGTTGGTTGCTGTTCACATCGTGGCGCCGCGCCACGACCGACACCGACGCCCCCGGCGCCTGCGTCTCCGCCACCATCTGACGCTTCAGCGCTTCGGAATATTGCCGACGCTTCGGCTGCTTAGTGTCCACTAAGCCGCTCGTGGACACTTGTTCTGCTTGCTCCGCCATCCGCCGATCATTACGCCAATCCGCGCTCAGCGGCAGGGGCTCCTCACCGAGCGCTTACTGAACGTCCAGGGTTTCGGCCCTTTCATGTAGCCGGTTTCGACGGCATCAATTTCGAACCCGGCGCTGCGGATCAGTTATCCATATTGCGATCGAGGTGACATCCTCCGCTGATCCGTTTCCAGTACGGCGTTAACCAATGCTGCCAACGGGCTACTCGGTTTTCCGG
>JBJMQW010000047.1:0-5477 GCA_045802495.1 Allostellaceae bacterium
GAATGCGGTGCTGGATGCGTTCAGCCGGCCGCGCGAGATCGATCGCGAGCTGGTCGAGGCCTATCTGGCGCGCCGGGCGCTCGACTATCTCGTCGGCTTTACACTTTCGCCGGTATTGTGGCGCAAGCTGCCGGGCAGCCGTTCGGCGGGTCGGGTCCAGTCGGTAGCCTTACGGCTGATCTGCGAGCGCGAAGCCGAGATCGAGGCCTTCAAGCCGCGCGAATACTGGACAATCGAAGTCGAGTTCAAAACCGAGGCTGGCCAGACTTTCACGGCGCGACTGACCCATCTCGACGGCAAGCGTCTCGATCGCTTCGATCTCGATACCGAGGCCAAAGCGCGGGCCGCAGCCGACGCGATCCTGCGCGCCTCGGGATTTGCCGTCACCGACATCGAGAGCCGCCAGGTCCGGCGTAACCCTTTCCCGCCATTCACGACCTCGACCCTGCAGCAGGAGGCCTCGCGCAAGCTCGGTTTGGGGGCGACCCGCACGATGCAGATCGCCCAGCGCCTCTACGAGGGGATCGATCTGGCCGGCGAGACGGTGGGGCTGATCACCTACATGCGCACCGACGGCGTGGCGATATCGGTAGAGGCGATCGCCGCCGCCCGCCGGCTTATCGGCAGCGATTTCGGATCACGCTACCTGCCGGATGCGCCGCGAGTCTACCGCAGCCCTGCCAAGAACGCCCAGGAGGCCCACGAAGCCATTCGCCCGACCGATCTCGGGCGCAAGCCCCGAGATGTCGCCAGCCACATCGATGGCGATCAGCTCCGGCTCTACGAGTTGATCTGGAAACGGACTGTCGCGAGCCAGATGGCGTCTGCGCTCCTCGAGCAGGTCGCCGTCGACATTGCCGATCCCAGCGGGCGCTTGCGCCTGCGCGCGAACGGGTCGGTCATCGTGTTCGACGGGTTTCTCGCGCTCTACCAGGAGGACCGTGACGAAATCCCCGACGCGCAGCTCGGAGCGTCGGAGATCCCAGAAGGCGAAGGGACTCGACTGCCGCCGATGCGCAAAGCCGAGCGCCTCGCGCGCGGGCCAGTCGCGCCGAGCCAGCATTTCACGCAACCGCCGCCGCGCTACACCGAGGCGAGCCTCGTCAAAAAGCTCGAGGAACTCGGAATCGGCCGCCCATCGACCTATGCCGCAATCCTGCAGGTGTTGCAGGATCGCGCCTATGTCCGGCTCGATAAGCGACGCTTCCTCCCGGAGGACCGAGGACGGCTCGTCACCGCCTTTCTGACGAGCTTCTTCGAGCGCTATGTCCAGTACAATTTCACCGCCGATCTCGAAAACCAGCTCGACGACGTGTCCGGCGGACGGGTCGATTGGAAGGAAGTGCTGCGAAAATTCTGGCAGGACTTCTCGGCTGCGATCGACGGCACCAAGGGGCTGACGATCAGTCAGGTGCTCAGCGCCCTCGACGAGGAGCTGGGGCGGCACTTCTTCCCGAACGACGTGTCGGGCCGCGACCCGCGCCTGTGCCCGAGCTGCGGCGCCGGCAAGCTAAGCCTCAAGCTCGGCAAGTTCGGTGCGTTTATCGGCTGCTCCAATTACCCGGACTGTCGCTTTACGCGGCCACTCGCGGTCGACGCGGACGCCGACAGCGCCGCTCCCGCCGAGACGGCGCTTGGAGTGGACCCTGCAACCGGACTGCCGATCACTCTCAAGAAGGGCCCATATGGCCATTATGTCCAGCTCGGCGACGGTGACGGCGAGGCCAAGCCGAAGCGGGTAGCTCTGCCGCGCGCGGTAAAGCCGGCCGATGTCGATCTCGAAACGGCGTTGCGGCTCCTCGCGCTTCCGCGCGAACTCGGCCGGCATCCCGAAACAGGCGAGCCGATCATTGCCGGGATCGGCCGTTTCGGGGCGTACATCAAGCATGGCACGACCTTCAAATCGCTCGGCGTTGATGACGACGTGCTGACGATCGGGTTGAACCGCGCCGTTGTGCTTCTGGCGGAACCGGTATCGGAGCGGCGCCGCGGCCCCCAAATGCTGCGCGAGCTCGGCGCGCATCCCGAGGGCGGCATCGTCGGTCTCTATCGGGGCCGGTATGGCCCTTACGTCAGCGGCAACGGCGTGATCGCGTCGATTCCACGGGGCGCCGATCCGGACACGATTTCACTCGACGAGGCGTTGCCGCTGCTCGCCGCACAACGCGAGAAAGGCAAGGCAGGCCGACCCAAGAGCTCCAAGACCCGCTCGACGAAAGCCACGGTGAAAAAGGCTGCGAGCAATGGCGGCACGCCAGCCCGCGCCGCCAAAAAGACCCGGACCACGAAGAAGAAGGGTTCCGCGTCCTCCGTCAAAAAGCCTCGCACCCGAACCGGTGCACAACCTGGCTAAGCCAATGGTTTTGTTCATCGGGATGGGCTGTAATGAGAGGCGATCCCGGCCGGTCCATCGTTGAGATCGCGCATCAAGGTTTCTGAACTCCCATCGCCGGCAGAGCTCCTCGCGTTTATTCGCGAGAGCCCTTCTGCAATCGGCGCTCGAGAAATTGGCCGCGCCTTCGGTGTGGCGCCGCGCGACCGCGCCGCCCTTCGCAACCTGCTCCGCGAGATCGAGCGCTCGGGAGCGGCGACGCTGGCCTCCAATCACCGCTTTGCCGCGGGCCCGCCGCTGCCGGAGATTGCAACCATCGAGCGGTTCGGGAGCGACGAGGACGGCGCGGCGCTTGCCCGTGTGGTTGCTCCACCTGCGGCGGGTTCGACGCGAGTGCTGCGGCTTCGGGAGGCTGGGGTCACCGAGTCGTTGGCGATTGGAGAGCGTGCCGTGGCGCGGTTGATCCCGCTCGACACAGGGGAGATCGAGGCCCGCATCATCCGCAAGCTCGAACCCGTCGTCGAGCGCATCGTTGGAGTTTACCAACAGGGCCGCGCGGACGGCCGCCTCGTGCCCGCCGAGCGCCGCAACCGCACCGAATATCGGATCGCCGCTCGCGATGCGGGCGGCGCCGAGAGTGGCGAGCTCGTCATCGCCGAGCAGCTGACGAAGGCGAGGTACAGCGCGCCCTCGGCGCGCATTGTCGAACGATTGGGACCGGCCTCGAACCCCGGCGCGGTAAGTCTGCTCGCCATTGCGACTTACGACATCCCCACCGAGTTCTCGGCCGGAGCGCTCACCGAAGCCGCCGAAGCCGCGGCGGCGGTTCCGGTGGATGCGGCCGGACGCGCCGATCTGCGCATGCTCCCCCTTGTTACGATCGACGGCAGCGACGCGCGCGATTTCGACGACGCGGTGTGGGCAGAGCCAGACCCCGACCCGCAAAACCATGGCGGCTGGCACCTGATCGTCGCGATCGCGGATGTCGCTTGGTATGTGCGCCCAGGCAGCGCGCTCGACGGTGAGGCCGAGCGGCGTGGCAACTCAGTCTATTTTCCCGACCGCGTCGTCCCGATGCTGCCGGAAGCGCTGTCGAATGAGCTGTGCTCATTGAAGCCCGGGGTCGATCGTGCCTGCCTCGCCGTCCATCTTTGGATCGACCCCGCCGGCCACAAGCGCCGGCACCGGTTCGAGCGCGCCGTCATGCGCTCGGCGGCGCGGCTCACCTATGAGGACATGCAGGCAATGTGGGAGGGCCGCGCATCGGGCGCGGTGGCGCACCAAGCCACGACTTCCCTGTACGGCGCCTACGCAGCGCTCGCCAAGGCGCGATCCGAACGCGGCGCACTCGAGCTCGACATCAGCGAGGATCATGTCGTGCTCGATGCGGACAGGCGGCCCGTCGCAATCACGCGCGCCGTCCGGCTCGACAGTCATCGGCTGATCGAAGAATTCATGATCCTGGCGAATGTGGCCGCCGCCGAGGAACTGGAAGCGCGTCGGCAACCCTGCATGTATCGCGTGCACGACGCGCCCGACCCGGAAAAAATGGCGGCGCTGCGCGATTTTCTCGCCGAGACCGGTGTTTCGGGATTGGCACTTGCGAAGGGACAAGCGCCAAAACCCGAGCTCTTCAATCGTGTGTTGAGGCGTGTTTCCGGCAGGCCCGAGGCAGCGCTCGTCAACGATCTTGTCCTTCGTTGTCAGGCTCAAGCTGTCTACAGCCCCAACAATATCGGTCATTTCGGACTGGCTTTGCGACGCTACGCCCACTTCACCTCGCCGATCCGCCGTTATGCCGACCTCTTGGTTCATCGAGCGTTGATTGCCGGCCTCGACGGATCGCCGCCCGCGCCGGACCGGCTGGAGGCAATCGGCGAGCATATCTCGGGCACCGAGCGGCGCGCCGCCGCAGCCGAACGGGCCGCGATCGATCGCTACCGCGCGATGCTGCTCGCCGGGTCGATCGGCAACCTCTTTGCGGCGCGCATCAGTGGCGTCAGCTCCTTTGGCCTCTTCGTGACCCTGCTCGAAAACGGGGCCGATGGCCTCGTCCCCATATCGACACTGCCGAGCGATTATTATGACCGCGATGCACGGATGCACCGTTTGATCGGGCGGCATGGCGGTCGCGTGTTCAAGCTTGGCGACGACGTCTTGGTCAGGCTTGTCGATGCCGACGGAATGGGTGGCCGGCTGGTGTTCCGGATAGAGGAGACTCCTGCCTTCGCGGGCGCAAAGACTAGCGCCTTGGTGCGGTCGAGGCGGCGCCGTCCCACGACCTTACGCACGGGAAAGAGCGGACGCGAGCGCCGCTGACTCATCACGCAACCCGTCTCGCAATTTCAGCCAGATGCGAACCCGGCGACGTTGATTGCGGAGCGGTAAATTCTCCTGTATCCATGAACATTGTGGGCACTAGCGCCACCGTGCCGAAGCACATGTTGCGGCTTTGTACGGGGGGAAGTTCGGCGTAGCTTCTTGGGGAGTGAGTGCCGTGTCGTTGTGTTCGGCCGCTTCGCTCGCCCGGGCGAGTAGCCTCGTTCTCCTCGTTGCACTCGTCGGTTGCGCCGAGCGGCAAGCCCTGCCCAACGACCCGGTCGGACGGCTCTTCGCGCGCGGTCTCGACGAAATAACCGACCTCTACATATCGCCGGTATCCAGTCGACAGTTGGTGCTCGCGGGGATGGCGCGGTTTTCTCGTCTCGATCACAACCTTTCCGCGACGGAAGCCGCGGGGTCGGACAAAACGCAGATCGTCCTCTCTTACAATGGACGGGAGGTGACGGCCTATCCCGTCCCCTCGCAGGACGAACCGCATGATTGGGGAGCCTTGATGGGCCGCATGGTGGCTGCCGCAAAGGGGGTATCCCCTGCGGTCGCGGCCATGTCGGAAGATCAGATCGACAAGACGCTGTTCGACGGCATCACCGGCGCGCTCGATCGCTTTTCCCGCTACGCTGCACCCGAGGTTGCCCGCGACCAGCGTGCGGTCCGCGATGGTTTCGGCGGGATTGGCGTGACCTTGGACACCTCCAACGAGGAATTCCGGATTACGGCGGTGACCCCGCATGGGCCGGCGGAACTGGCCGGCATCCGCACTGACGACCGGCTCGTTGCGATCGACAGGGTGCCGACCGCAGGA
>JBJMQW010000048.1:0-30603 GCA_045802495.1 Allostellaceae bacterium
CGGTCTCGAATCCACCCTTCCAATGTCCGGTTGACGGAGCCCATCAGAGCGGCGACATCGGCATGATGGTCGCCGCTGCGGGGCAGCGGCAGCGCCGGAAACACGGTCAGACGAAAGCGTGCCCCGCCGAGCCTCTCGACCCGCGCCGGCAGCACGTCGCAATCAAAGCGCAGCGCAAGGACAGCCAGGGCTGACGGGGTCATTGCCGGCCGGTCAAAGAATAACACTGGGATGCCGTCATTCATCTTCTGGTCGGCAAGCATCGTCAAATGCCCGCCATGGCGCAGCACCGCAATGGCGCGCCGGGCGGCGACGGCGCCTTTCGGGATCAGTTCGCCAGCGTCCCCGCGGAACCGCGTGATCATCCGATCGATCCACGGGTTGTTGGCAGCGCGATAGATCTGGACGACCGAAATACCGTATTGGGCTGCCGCGCGCATGCCGATCTCCCAATTGGCAATATGGCCGGAGAAGATGATCATCCGGCGATCGGCGGCGACTGCCCGGTCCAATTGCTCGAAGCCGTGGGTCTCGACCCGTCCAGCGGGGTCGGAGACGCGAATTTTCCGCAAGTGAGGATACTCGGCCGCGACCCGTCCAAGATTGTCCCACATCAGCCTAATCACGCGTGTTGTTTCGGCGTCGGACAGTTCGGGAAAGGCCCGCCGGAGGTTAATGCGCGCGCGTTTGGTGATGCCGAGTGCGGGACCGATCATGCGCGCCAGGAAACCGCCGGTGGCCGATGCCCAGTCGATCGGCAGCAAGCCGAAGGCGCCAAAGCCGAGAGCCGCTCCCCAAGCCTGCAGGCGGTGGGTGATCTTGAGAGGAGCGGCCGCCGCCCGCCCGGGCGCGCTAGGTACTTTCCTCTTCTGTCGCATGGCGGCAGGCGCGGCCAACCCTCGGATGGCATTCCGGGAGAAAGTGAGCGCGGGGCCGTTTCCTCTCATGCCGGCGCGTTGCGATCGAGCGCGGACAGCACGACAGGCCTGATCAGCTCATCCAACACGGTCCGATCACCCCAGCGGACTTCGACGTCGAGCACCTCGATACCGCTCCGACTCGACCGCGGCAGCCGCACGATGTCCTTGGCGGTGGTGACGAGACGGGCCTGAGCCCGCTCGGCGTCAGTGCGCAACTGGTCGATTTCGGCAATGTCGAACCGATAATGGTCGGGGAAGGCTCGGGTGTCGACGAGTTCGGCGCTTAGAGAACGCAGCGTCACAAAGAATTTCTCCGGACGAGCAATCCCGGCGAAGGCCAGCAAACGCGAGCCGGACAGCCGTTGTCCGGCGATGGGCGCCAGCTCGGCGCGCAGCACCGGTACTCCGCCGCTCTCGATCTGCGCCACGCAACTCATATCCGTGGCGCTGCCGAGCAGCACGAGGGCATCGGCGCGGGAAAGGCCTCTTGCGAGACCCTCCCTCAGCGGTCCCGCAGGGATCACCCGCCCATTACCAAACCCGTAGCCGGCATCAACGACGACAAACGACAAATCCTTGTTGAAGGCGGGGTTTTGGAACCCGTCATCCAAGAGGATCAATCCTGCCCCTGCCGCGGCGGCAGCGCGAATGCCTGAAGCGCGGTCGCGTGCGACCCAGCAAGGCGCGCATGTGGCGAGCAACAATGCTTCGTCACCGACCTCAGCAGCGTCGTGGCGAGCCGGATCGACGCGCAACGGTCCGCGGAGACGGCCGCCATAACCGCGCGTAACGATGTGCACCGCCGCGCCGCGCGCGGCAAACTCGGAGGAGAGGGCCAGCGACACCGGCGTCTTGCCGGCACCGCCCGCGACCAGGTTGCCGATACACACCACCGGAACCGGGGATTGATAGGGACGCGCTAGCGCGTGCCGGATACAACCGATGGCGCTCCACGACGCAGCCATCGGCATGAGGAGGTTGGAGAGGAGTCCCGGCCGCTCGCCCCAAAACCCGGGTGCGGAATACATCAGGCCCGCAGGGAGCGCCGGGGCGGGGCTGTATCTCGCACGGGCGCCACCTGATCGAGCCAAGGCGCGAGCCTCTCAAGCACCGTATCGAGAATGCCCAGGCCCGCCGCGGCGGTTCGCAGTCCAGCCGCCGCGCGCTCCATCCGCAGCTGCCGATCGGTGAGCAGAGTCGCCACCGCCCGCGCCAGGCTCTCGGCATCAGTAACGGTCTCGGCCGCGCCTGACATTGCCAGTGCCGCGGCCATTCCTGCGCAATTGCTCATATCCGGCCCGTGCAGCAAGGCACAGTCGAGCCGCGCTGCCTCGAACGGGTTGTGCCCGCCTTTCGCGGCCAGCGATCCGCCGATGAAGGCAATGTCGGCAAGACGGAAAAATAGGCCCAGCTCACCCATCGTGTCGGCGAGATAAATATCGGTTTGGCCGGTGACTGCCTCGCCATGAGCACGCCTCGCAACACGCAGCCCAGCGAAGGCGGGCATGCTGCAGATATCATCGCCGCGAGTCGGGTGGCGCGGGGCAATGATCGTCAGCAGACCCGGGTGGGTTACCGCGACCATGCGATGAACGCGGGCGGCGATTTCCTCCTCGCCGGCGTGCGTGCTGGCGGCGAGCCAGAGCGGGCGTGATTTGACCCATCCGCGCAGCCGCAACAACTCGGAGGCGTCGAACGGTAACGCCGCGGCCCCCGTTTTGAGGTCGCCGACGGTGGCTGTCCGAAACGCGCCAAGCGAGCCAAATTGTTCCGCTTGACGTTCGTCCTGCGCGAGACACAGGTCGAAGGCGCCGAGCATGGGACCGATCAGGCCTGGCCAGCGTCGCCAACGACTGTAGGAACGCCTCGACAGCCTGGCGTTGACCAGCACCATTGGGATACCGCGGGCATGCGTTGACAGAACGAGATTGGGCCACAGTTCGGATTCGACCCAGAGGGCAAGATTGGGGCGCCAATGGTCGAGAAATCTCGCGACCCACTGCGGCAGATCAGCGGGGACGAATTGGTGTCGGGAGCGTGCCGGCAACCGCTTTTCGAGTAGTCGCGCGGAGGTGAGGGTTCCGGTCGTGACCAGAACCTCGATCCCCGGCCGCAATTCCAGCAGGCGTTCGACGAGCCCGAGAATTGCGGTTGCTTCACCGACGCTGGCGGCGTGAATCCAGACAAGCGGCCCGAGCGGCCGCGATCTGCTCGCCAACCCCCGGCGCTCGCGGAAGCGAAGCGGGTCCTCTTTGCCGTGCTTGCGCCGTTGCGCCAAATAGGCGATCGCCAAGGGTGTCGATAACCAGGCGACGCCGCGGTAGAGGAGAGGAAGCATCAATCTCCCACGACGCGGGCAGCCGACCTTTCCGTGCCGACTGCCGGCAACAGCGCTTCCCTGTGCCCAACGCGACTCTCGGCCTCACGAACCATATCCACCATTCGCGTCTCGACGAGGCAACGGGCGCGCTCCAGCCCCGTCTCATCGAGATCCGCAGCAATTTCAATCGGCTCGCCCCAAAGATAAACGCCGCGGCCGAACGGCAACGCAAGATG
Source organism: Allostellaceae bacterium (assembly GCA_045802495.1). Lineage (GTDB taxonomy): Bacteria > Pseudomonadota > Alphaproteobacteria > ATCC43930 > CGMCC-115725 > AP-15. The sequence continues at coordinate 3,477 of JBJMQW010000048.1, forward strand.
GAAGCGGTCCCAGGTCGTGAGCACCCGCCTTCGGCTTGTCGCGTAGGTGACAGGCACGATCGGGACCCGAGCCCGGCCAGCGATGTTGACGATGCCCAAGCTGGCCTTCATCGCCGGGCCGCGCGGCCCGTCGGGCGTGATCCCGACACAGTCACCCTCTTTCAGCCGCTTTAGCATCGTCCGAATTGCGGCCGATCCCCCGTGGCGGGTCGAGCCGGCAATTGTCCCGATTCCGAAATAGGTCATCGCTCCGGCGATGATCCGCCCGTCGGGATGGGCCGAGATCAGCATGTGAAACCCCGTCAGCCGATGCCAAGCGAGCGGCAGCATCAACAGACGGCCGTGCCAGAAGGCGACAATGAATGTCCGGCCCTCGCGGGTCAACCGCCGGGGCTGCTCGGCACCCTCGATGCTCCACCGGCTAGTTGCATAGACCAGACGAATGTACCAGTGGATGGTCCAGCATGCGAGGTGCCGCAGCCACGCATTGCGGAACGGATGTCGCCAGGCGCTCGGCTTGACCAATTTACGCGCAGGCCCGCTACACGGTTGCCACCGCGGCAACGGCCTGACCTTGCCGATCGGCAAATTGCATTGAATAGAGCCGTGTGTATACGCCGTCTTTTGCCATCAGTTCCGCATGCCGGCCGCTCTCGACGATTTGACCGCGATCGACGACGCAGATCAGGTCGGCGCCCTGGACCGTTGATAGCCTGTGGGCGACGACCAACGTCGTTCTTCCGCGAATCAAGGTGTTCAGAGCAAGTTGTACTTGCCGCTCCGCTTCACTATCGAGAGCTGAGGTCGCTTCGTCGAGCAGCAAAATCGGCGCATCCTTCAGCATCGCCCGCGCGATCGCAATGCGCTGGCGCTGGCCGCCCGAAAGCCGAACCCCATGCTCGCCGACGATCGTGTCATAACCGTCCGGCAGCTCACGGATGAATGTGTCGGCGGCCGCCGCCCGTGCGGCTGCCTCAATCTCGGCGAGCGATGCCCCAAAGCGGCCATAGGCGATGTTGGCGCGCACGGTGTCATCGAACAAACTGACTTCCTGCGCCACCAGGGCGACGGCTCCGCGCAGCGAGGCGAGCGTCACCGAGCGGATATCCTGGCCGTCGATCGTAATTGCCCCATGATCGACGTCGAAGAACCGCGGGATCAGATTGATGATCGTGGACTTTCCCGCGCCCGACGGTCCGACGAGCGCGACCGTGCGGGCGGCCGGTATCGTCAGCGAGATGCCGTCTATGGCGGCTGTCCCGGGAATGTAGCCGAACCGGACATTGTCGAAGCAGATCTCGCCCCGAGCGATGCTCAACGGCCTCGCACCAGCCAGGTCGCGGATTGCCGGCTCAACATCGAGCACCTCGAAAACTCGCTGGGCAGCAGCGAGTCCCTCCTGGAGCGAGGCGTTCAGATTGGCAAGGCTTTTCATCGGCTGATACGCGAGCAGCAGCGCCGTAATAAACGAAAAGAGAGCGCCCGGCGTGCGCGCCCCGCCGATCACCTGATGACCACCATAGAGGATCACGATTGCGATCGCCGCGCCGCCAAGCGTCTCCATCACAGGAGAAGCCCGCGACCGCGTCCGGGCAGCACGGTTGATCAGCGCAAAGAGCCGCTCGATAAGCGTTGCGGCGCGTTGTTCCTCATACTGTTCCATGCCATAGGCTTTGACATGGCGGGCGCCTTGAAAAGTCTGGCTCAACAACGTCGTGAACTGCCCTATTTCGGACTGCGTGCTGGCGGCGACCCGGCGGATCCGCCGACCGATCCCGATAATCGGTCGGATCGCAATCGGGAACACAAAGAAAGAGACGAGAGCGAGGAGCCAATCCTGGTAGAACATGACGCAGACAAGGAAAACGACGGTAACCGCATCTCTGCCGATCCCGCCAAGGACATTCGCTGCGGCGTTACGCAGAAGAACCGCATCACCGGTGAAGCGCGAGATCAGCGTGCCGGTGGGATGCCTGTGAAAATAGGCAAGATCGGCGCGCATCAGCCGGGCGAATAGCGCAATTTGCACGTCGGCGATGACCCGCTGGCCGACCCGCGTCATCAGCACCGCTTCGCCGTAATCGGCGAGTCCTTTGACGATGGCCAGCACCAGGGCGCCGCCCGCGATCAGCCACAACAGCGATCCCTCGCGGGCGACAAAGATGCGATCGAGCACCGGCTCCATCAGCCACGCCCGCCCCGCAGTGCTGCCTGCAGCCAGACCCATCAACACAAAGGCGACGACGATGCTCTTGGCATGAGGCCGCATGAAATCGTGCGCCAAGCGCCGGACCAGCTCTGTCGAACGGCCGCCCTTCCCCAACATCACCGGGTAATTTCGCATTCCTTCCCCGCCCGACAGTGTTAGAGGCGGGCACTCGGCTTGGCAAGCGTGGCAGCGCTCGCATCACTATGGAAGCGTTCGATTTGTGAACTCTCCGGATCGCAAAAAAGCAAAAACGGAAACCTGGCGCTCGATACGACGTGGCGGATCTGATGGACCTCTGGTACTGGGCCGGGCTGGCCGGGACGACTTTCTTTGCGGCGGTGCTTTATACGGTGAGTGGGTTCGGATTCGCCCTCCTGGCTGCGCCGCTTTACCTGATGTTTGTCGACCCGATCCGCGCGATCCAGCTTATTATCATCATCTCCACAGCGCTGTCCGTCGTTGTTGTTCCGGGATTGCGGCAATCGATCGCTCCCCGGCTGCTCCTGCGTCTGGTGCTCGGGAGCCTTGCCGGTCTGCCGGTCGGCCTTGCCGCCTTCCGGCTCGCCGATGCCGTTCTGGTGCGGGGAGTCATAGGCATAACGATTCTCGGCTTTGCCTTGATAATCGCGATTTCGCGCCGCCTTGGACGAAATTGGGCGCCTCTCCTCATGAGCCCTGCTCGAGACCTTGCTGCGGGTGCCGCAGCGGGCATCGCGACAGCGCTGGTGGGAATGGCCGGCCCCCCAGTGCTGATCTATCTCCTGCTGGCAAAGGCGGGGGCCAGAACCGTGCGGGCAACATTGCTCGCTTTTTTTGCCCTGTCTTACGGAACGACCCTCGCTTCCCACGCGATGACGATAGGTATCCCCGGCCCGACATGGTCGACTGCCGGAGCGTTGATACCGGTCGCCCTTCTCGGCGGTTTTGTCGGGCGGCCGATCGCCGATCGTCTTGGCGCCGAAGCTTTTGGCATGCTGGCGGTCGTCCTGCTGACTGTCGCCGGGATCTATACGGCTGCCACATCGGCCGCCTTGTTTCTCTCCGCCCAGCAATGAAGATGGGCGTCAGACCCGCTGACGAGGCGAGCCGGAGCTGTTATTATTCCCTTCCGCACAGCGCCGTGAAGCACAATGTTTGAGGGATTGTGCGATCACAAGGCTGCTGTTCGGACAGGTGTTAACCTAGACTTGAGGGGCGTAGGTGAGAACATGATCGGCCCTCCGGGATTGCCGAAATATGGGCGCCGAGTCTTTTCCTTTGCCGCAAAACGACGACCAAGTCGATCGCGCCAGCGTCAAAATGGATGGAAATGGATCACCGGGCTCTATCTTGCCGGCGTGCTAGCTCATTTCAGCCATCACATGGTCGCGCTTCCCGACGGCAGCAACGCGCCGAGCGAGGCGTTGATCAATGCGCCCCTTAGCCTTGTCTGGCCGGCCGATCTGATGAGGACCCTGATCACTCTCGGCTGATCGGGCCATCACGGGCTACGAGGGCGGGCGGTGCCTTCGCGCGCGCAGCAGCCGGTACCAGATCGAGACCGCAAGAAGGATGGCGAGAACTCCGATCACGAGAACGGGGGAGAACCGCGTCTGGGTCTGCGAGTCACCGCCAACGCGGATCATCAGACGGGCGACTTGATCGGCGCTGTGCGCTTCGGCGCTCCAAAACCCGTCGCGGTCGGCCGCGAAGAAGAATTTTCCCTCGGCGTCAGTTCGGCCGGTCGCCACCGGGGTCTTCGAATCTCCGGGTGCGAACACTCGAACCTCGGCATTCGCCAGAGCTTTGCCGCCTTGACTGGCAAATTGGACGGTCACCTCGCGCGTCCCGAAGAGGTCGACAGCCAGCGCGGGGAGAGGTCCGAAAATAAGCCCCAAAATAAGAAGGACCGTGATCGCCGCAATCTGCAGCGCTCCATCGCGGATCCAACGCCTTGCTCTTGTCTGGCCGGGGCCCTTGTGGCACAAGCCGGAGGGGGAAGAAGAATGCCGGATTTCAGGATCGAACGGCGTAGCACCGGGCTGGTCTGCGGGGTCGACGAGGTCGGACGCGGACCGCTGGCGGGGCCTGTGGTCGCTGCTGCAGTGGTTCTCGACCAGCGGCGTTTCCCGAAAACGTTGCGCGACCGCCTCGACGATTCGAAAGTGCTGGGTATCGAGGAGCGGGAGGCCTGCTACCAAATCCTGCGGCGATGCGCCGATCGCGGGACAGCCCGGATCGGCGTCGCCGCGGCAAGCGTTACCGAGATCGACCGCATCAATATTCTGCGCGCCGCCTTGCTGGCAATGACCCGGGCGGTTGGGGTGCTCGGGGTTCGCCCCGATACCGCCCTCGTCGATGGATGCGTTGCCCCGCCCCTGACCTGCGCTGTGCAAACCGTCATCAAAGGCGATGCGTTGAGCTTCTCGATCGCGGCGGCTTCCGTGGTCGCCAAAGTGACGCGCGACCGGATCATGCGCGACCTCGCGCCGCGCTATCCGGTTTATCGCTGGGAGACCAATGTGGGCTATGCGACCCCGGAGCATGGCGAGGCGATTCGTCGATTCGGTGTGACCCGCCATCACCGCCGCTCCTTTGCGCCCGTCCGCCTCGCGCTCGCGGGCGAAGACATATTGCCACTTTTCGCCCAACTCGATGAGGGATCCGAGGCGTCTCTAGCATTATAGGTGATGGCGAGCGTCGAGACCGCGTGCCGCGCAAGTTTTTTCATCAGCGTCGGCAGCGCGTGCTCGCCGAGCCGGTCAACCCTGCTCCACAGCCCCTCGGCATCGCCCTGCCCGGCCAATATCGCAAGTTCGAGACGAAAATGGGTAAAGCCGTGACGTACCGTGCCGGAAAGCGTCAGCCACGGGACCGTCGCCGGGGCCAGTTCAATTGCCTCTTCAAAGCTCCAACGTTCGTCGCGCCACGGCGTCGACGGGATCTCGATCATGCCGCCGAGCAACCCCTTCTCAGGGCGGCGTCGCAGCAGGACCGATCCGTCCGGCCGGGTCAGCCAGAAAGCGACACCGTAGCGCATCGGCCGCTCTGGTTTCTCGGCTTGCGCGGGTATGGACTCGACAAGCCCGGCCGCCGCGGCGGCGCAACCGGGGCGCCACGGGCACAAAACACAGCGCGGCTTGCGTGGAGTACAGATCGTCGCGCCGAGATCCATCACGGCCTGAGCGAAGTCGCCCGCCCGCCGTTCCGGCACCAGCGATGTGACAAGTGCCTTAAGCCTGGGCTTTACCTTGTCTATGGGTTCGGACATCGCATGAAGGCGAGCGATCACGCGCTCGACATTGCCGTCGATCGCGGCGGTGCGCCGATCGAAAGCGATGGCGGCGATAGCCGCTGCAGTATAGGCGCCAATACCGGGCAGCGCGCGGAGTTCCGCCACTTCGCGTGGAAATTCGCCGGCATATCGCTCGACGATGGAGCGGGCGCAGGCATGCAGGTTGCGGGCGCGCGCGTAATATCCGAGCCCTTGCCAGACTTGCAGAACCTCGTCGAGCGAGGCTGCGGCCAGCGCTCGCACATCGGGCCAACGTGCCATGAATCGGTCGAAATACGGGCCGACTGTTGCCACTGTGGTCTGTTGCAGCATGATCTCGCTGAGCCACACGCGATAGGGATCAGGAGCCATACCGGCGGGCGCCCGCCATGGCAGGTTCCGGCGATGACGGTCGTACCAGGCGAGGAGGGCGGTGGGATCGGGGACCTTCAATGTTGACAAGGTTAGGCTCGGAAAAGCGGGATGGGTCGGGCTGATCGCCGGTTCGAGAGCGGTACCCCAGACGAAAAACGTCCCGGATTTCGGGCCGCCGGGGTCGCGGCGTCGAGACTAGCCATTCCTATCATCAGCAAACGCGGTGGCGGAATTCTTGTTCGTCTCAAATCCGAGTGGGCGGTAATCGTCGGTCATGATTGGGCTCACGCGACCTGGCCATGCGCGCTCGGTCGGGACGGCGTGCTGAAATTGCGAGCGGGGTTGGGCGCGGCTGTCGAAGTGCAGTATCGCGCCCCGATGCTGATAGACCGGATTAACAGTTTCCTCGGCCGGACCGTCATCACGCGGCTGACGCTCGTGCAAGGGCCTTTGCCGCTCTCCTTACCCCGCTCGAGCCGGGTTCCGCGTCCGCTCGCGCCGGCCGAAGCGAGAGCGCTCGACGAGCGGCTTTGCGATATTGCCGATCCCGAGCTGCGCGACGCCTTGGCTCGGCTTGGCCGCGCCGTGATCGGTGAGGAAGGTTGAGCAGCGGATCGATTGCGCACGTATGTCAACATATTGTAGTAAGGAACACGATATGCGTAAGATCTGGTTTGTCCTGGTCGGGATACTGAGCATCGCATTGGCTGCACCGAAACCGGTCTTGGCTGACGCAAAGTCCGGGCTTGCGGTCACCAAGGATGATCGAATTCTCGGCAACCCCAACGCGCCGATCACCATAGTCGAATATGCCTCACTGACGTGTCCGCACTGCGCGCATTTCGCCAACGACGTGCTTCCGGAGCTCAAAAAGAAATGGATTGACCCCGGCAAGGTGAAACTGGTTTTTCGCGATTTCCCGCTGGACGAGCCGGCCCTCCGCGCCGCGATGATCGCCCGCTGCGCGCCGCCTGATCGTTTCTATGCCTATGTCGATACGTTCTTCGCGGCGCAAGATAAATGGGTGATGGCCCGCGACTACCGCGAGGCTCTGGCTCGGCTGGTCAAGCTCGGGGGGATGAGCCAGAACGAGTTCGAGAATTGTCTGAAAGACACGGCGCTGGAGAATAAGATCGTCGAGGGTCGGTTGGTCGCTTCGAAGGAGCTCGACGTCGGCTCTACCCCGACATTCTTCATCAACGGCACGAAGTTCGCCGGCGCGCCGACGCTCGAGGAATTCGATAAGGTGCTGTCCAGCCTTGCGGCGAAATCCTAATTCCCCACTCTCGATGGAAACCTTTAACCGCTCTCTCGCTATCGGGAGAAGCGGCTGCAAGAGGTTTCGAGAGCGCCGATGCAGCTAGAGCGGCTGCGCCTCGTCGGCTTTAAATCCTTCGTCGACACGATCGAACTGGCCATCGGGTCCGGCCTTACCGGCATCGTCGGACCGAATGGCTGCGGCAAGTCGAACCTAATCGAGGCTTTGCGCTGGGTTATGGGCGAGAATTCGGCCAGACGCCTGCGCGGCGGCGAAATGGATGATGTGATCTTCGCCGGCTCCGACCAGCGCCCGGCCCGCAACATCGCCGAAGTCATTCTGACAATCGACAACAGCGCTCGTGACGCGCCGTTTGCCTTCAACGACCGCGAAGTGATCGAGGTCGTTCGGCGCATCGAGCGGGGCAGCGGCTCGACATTCCGAATCAACGGCCGCGAAGCACGGGCTCGCGACGTCCAGCTGTTGTTTGCCGACGCCGCAAGCGGCGCTCATTCCGGCGCAATGGTCGGCCAGGGTCGAATCGGTGCGCTGATCGAGGCCAAGCCCGCCGAGCGCCGGCTTCTTCTTGAAGAAGCTGCTGGCACGGCGGGACTCCATGCACGACGCCGAGAGACCGAGCTCAAGCTCGACGCTGCCGAAGACAACCTCGTACGGCTCGAGGACGTTGTCGCAACGATCGAAGCCCAGTTCGAGACATTGAAGAAGCAGGCCCGCCAAGCTCAGCGCTATCGTCGGCTCGCCGAGCACATACGGCGGAGCGAAGCGGTCCTGTTTCATGCTCGGTGGCGGGCGGCCGAAATGGCGGCGGAGCGGAATACCGCGCAGCTCCGCGAGGCAGAACGCGCGATGGCGGAGGCAACCGAGAAGGCGCTCGCCGAGGGGCGAGCTCGGGAGATGGCAGAGGCGGCCTTGCCGCCATTACGGAATGCCGAGGCAACGGCCGCCGCCGAACTGCAGCGCCTGATACATGGCCGGGATGCTTTGGAGCAGGAGTTGCAGCGGGTGCTAGCCGCGCGCGGCGAAGCCGAAAGGCGGCTTGTTCAGCTGAATGCCGACCTCGACAGGGAGGATGCGGATTTTGCGGAGGCGGAGGCGGCTCTCGCTCGATTGCACAACGAGCGTCAAGCTCTTGCCCGAGCGGAAGTCGAGGACGGTCCGTCGCATCAGGCGGCGGTCGCGAAGTTGGATCGCGCAGCGGCGGCTTCGGCCGAAGCAGAGGCAGCATTGGACCGCGAGGCCGAAGCCGCGGCTGTCGCCGAAGCGCGCCGTGCTGCGATCGATCAACGTCGGAGAGAGCTGGCCGAGCGCGGCGCCCGGCTGGAAGGGCGTCGAGCCGAAGCGGAGCGGCAACGTACGAGCTTGGCTGCCGCGCTCGTCGCACCAGAGATGATAGCCGAAGCTGCCGCGGCGCTCGCTGCGGCGGAGCAGCGAGTCGAGCAGTGCCGTGCGTCACTCGACGCGGAGGCGGCGGAAATTGCGACCCGCGCCGCCAATGAGCAGGCTGCGCTCGACGCGGCGCGGCAGGTTGATTCTCGGCTCGCGCGAGCCAAGGCGGAAGCCGAGGCGCTGAGAACCCTGCTCGCGCCCACCCCGAAGGCGAGCGGCGAGCCGCCGATGCTGTCGTTGTTATGCGTTGCCGCGGGTTTCGAGGCAGCGGTCGGCGCGGCTTTCGCGGACGACCTTCAAGCGCCGCTCGGCGGCGAGGACACCACCGCATCCCGCTTTTGGGCGAACTTGGCCGGGGTCGAAGATACGCTTCCGCTGCCGGCGGGCACCCGTCCGCTGGCGGAAGCCGTCACCGCTCCCGCGGCGCTCGCGCGCAGCCTCGCACAAGCTGGCTGGGTCGAAAACGAGGAAGCCGGTCGGGCCCTCCAGCCCAGCCTCGCCCCCGGCCAACGGTTGGTCGATCGCCAGGGCCGGTTGTGGCGCTGGGACGGGTTCACCGCGCTGTCGGCGGGACCATCCCAGGCGGCAGAGTATCTGCGGCACAGCAACCGGCTTGCCGGGCTGGAGCGCGAATTAACTGCGCTCGAGGCTACCCATTCGCAGGCCGAAAGGAACGCCGCCGACGCGCGTCGCGAGCGTCAGAAAGCAACCGAATCCGAAAGGGTGGCCCGCGCCCTTCTGCGCGATGCCGAGGCAGTGCTGACTCAAGCCCGGGGCGCAGAAGCGGACCTCACCCGACGGGCGCTGACCGCTCAAACGCGCCTTGCCGGCGTTGCCGACACCCTCGAAAAGATCGCAGCCGATTTCTCTGAAATCGAGACACAGGCAGAGGAGGCAGAACGCGATCTGGCAGCGCTCCCTGATCCGGCTTCGATGCGCGCGGCACATGATCGGGCGCGCGCTGCGGCTGTCGAGGCTCGTCGGCACGAGGCGGAGGCTCGGGCTCTAATCGAGCGGCTGGCCTTCAAGGCGGCAAGCCGCCGCGAGCGGCTGTCGTCCATCGGGCTCGAGGAAATCGCGTGGCGCAAACGCACCCACGGCGCGACGGCGCAGTGGACGATCCTGCTCGAGCGGCGCAGCGCCGCCGAGGCGGAAATCGCGACCCTGGCGGCGCGCCCGGCAGCCATCGCCGCCGAGAGCGAGGCGCTTGGAGCGAGCATCGCGGCTTCCGCGGCGAGGCGCAGCCGCTCATCCGATGCGCTGGCCCTGGGCGAGACGCGGCTGGGGCAATCGACCGAGCAGTCCCGCCTCGCGGACCAGGCTCTCTCGGAGACCCGCGAGCGCCTCGCGCGGCTCGAAGTGCTAAACGATGGCGCAGCGGAAACACTGGCACTGTTGGTTCGCGAGATCCGGGAGCGGCTCGATGTCGCTCCGGCGGAGCTCGGCGCGCTCGCGGGCATGTTGGCGGAGGAAGGGCCGGCGGATCCGGCCGCGACCGAAGCGCGGCTCGAGCGATTGATCCGTGAGCGCGACGGAATGGGACCGGTCAATCTGATGGCCGAGAGGGAGGCGGCGGAAATCGAGGCGCGCTTATCGACGCTGCAACACGAGCGTGCGGAACTTGCCGAAGCAATCGCGCGGCTACGGCGAGGCATTTCGACGCTCGACCAGGAGGTCCGGCGGCGGCTGACGGCGGCGTTCGAGCGGATCAACGGTCACTTCGCCCGGCTGTTCAACCAGCTTTTCGGCGGCGGCAGGGCGCATCTGGCGTTGGTCGACAACGAGGATCCGATGGCCGCGGGCCTCGAGATCATGGCGAGCCCGCCGGGCAAACGGCTCCAGGCACTGTCGCTCTTGTCAGGCGGCGAGCAGGCGCTGACCGCGCTCGCGCTGTTGTTTGCGATGTTCCTGACGAATCCTGCGCCGGTTTGCGTGCTGGACGAGGTCGACGCCCCGCTCGACGACGCCAATATCGACCGGTTCTGCAACCTTGTCGGAGAAATCGCCGACACGACCGGTACCCGCTTCCTGGTGGTCACGCATCACCGGATCACGATGGCGCGGGTCGATCGGCTGTTCGGCGTCACGATGGCCGAACGCGGCGTCTCGCGGCTCGTATCCGTCGATCTCGCCCGCGCGGCACGGCTGCGCCAAACGGCGTGACGAAGGTCAGATTCCATCGGGCGGCAGGCTGGCGGGTTGACAACCCGGCCGCCGAGGCTCAGCAATTCGAGGAAATTGCCGAGCCAACGGAGGAACCATGCTGTCGCAAGCCGACCTCACCGCCTATCGTCGTGACGGGTTTATTGTCCTACCCGACATCCTGACGCAGCAGGAGGTCGCAGCGCTCCGTCGCGTGACCGACGGGTTCGTGCGCAATGCGCGTATGGTTGCCGCGAATGACGAGGTCTACGATCTCGAGGACTCGCACTCCCCCGACGAACCGCGGGTGCGCCGGATCAAGACGCCGCATCTGCACGACCCCGAATATGCGCGCGCCGCACGTCATCCGGAGATTGTCGAGGTGTTGGCGGATCTGTGGGGCACGGTGCGCCTTGACACCGGCAAGCTCAACATGAAGTCGGCGGGGTATGGCGCGCCAATCGAATGGCACCAGGATTGGGCCTTTTATCCGCATACCAACGAGGATCTCGCCGCGGTCGGGATCATGCTCGACGATTGCGAACTGGACAATGGCCCGATGATGGTGATCCCGGGCAGTCATACGGGGCCCATCTACGACCATCACGGACCCGACGGCCGGTTCTGCGGTGCGATCGATCCGGAAGCCAGCGGCCTCGACTTGTCGCAGGCGGTGCCTTGCCTTGGCAAGGCGGGCTCGATCACCGTGCATCACGTGCGCGCGGTGCACGGGTCGGCGACTAATTTCTCCGGCAAGCAGCGCCGGTTCCTGCTGTTTCAGTACCGTGCCGCTGATGCCTGGCCGCTGCTCGGTCTCAAGGAGGGAATCGGCAAGTTTGACGAGTTGCTGCTGGTCGGCGAGCCTAGCTTGGCGCCGCGCCTCGCCCCGGTTCCAGTGCGCATGCCGCTGCCGCCCGCGGAATACCAGGGTTCGATCTACGAGAACCAACGCGCTGCCGGACGGCGGTTCTTCGAACCCGCGGCGGAACCGGAAAGGGTCGCAGCCGCCGCGGAATAGCCCGCCGTGGCGCGGCTCAGCGTCAACCTCAACAAGGTCGCGCTGTTGCGCAACTCGCGGCGCACCGGTGTGCCGGATGTGCTGCGCTTCGGCAAAATTGCGCACGACGCTGGCGCCGACGGGTTGACCGCACATCCCCGCCCCGACGAACGCCACATCCGCCGCAGTGACGTGACCGGGCTGGCCGAGCTGATGCGGCCGTGGCGACCCGGCTTCGAGCTCAACCTGGAGGGCTACCCCGACCGCCGCTTTCTCGACATCGTCGCCGAGATAAGGCCGGAGCAATGCACCTTGGTACCCGACAGCCCCGAAGCCTTCACCTCGGAAGAAGGCTGGAAATTCGACGCCGCACAGCACCACCTCGTAGACGTCGCGCTCAATGAGCTCAAACCGCTCGGTTGCCGCGTCATCTTGTTCATCGATCCCGACCCCGCCGCGGTCGCGCCGGTGCACAACATCGGGGCTGACGGGGTCGAGATCTACACCGGCTCCTACGCCGCCGCCTTTCGCGAGGGGAACCATGCGGCATTGCTGCGCGCCTGCGCCGCCGCGGCGGAACGCGCCGCCGAATTGGGTCTCGTCGTCAACATCGGGCACGACCTCAACCTGCATAACTTGCCGCCGCTGGTCGCGGTATTGCCTGGCGCCGCCGAGGCCTCGATCGGCCATGAGCTGACCGCCGACGCCCTGGTCATGGGTTTTGCCGAGGCTGTTCGAGCATACAAGGCGGCATTGCGCCCTTGACGACGGAAGGGACGATGGAAGCCACCGAGATCGCTGAAAAGATCCACGGAGAAGAACACGAGGCCCATACCGCCGCGGAAGACGCGAGCTTTCGCAAATATACCGGCATTTATCTCGGCATTGTCGCGATGCTGCTGGCGATCACGGCATTGGGCGGAGCACATGCGACAAAGACGATTGTCAATTCCAACATTCAGGCCTCGGACACCTATGCGTTCTACCAGGCGAGAAATGTTCGGCAAACCGCCTACCAAATTGCAGCGGAGGAGCTCGACCTGCAGCTTCTCGCGCTGCCAGATATGCCCGAGACCGCCAGGACAAAAATCCAAGATCGGATCAAGCGCTATCGCGAGAGGGTCGATCGTTACGAGAGCGACCCCTCGACCGGTGATGGAAAGAAAGAATTGCTCGCCAAGGCCCAGCAATTGGAGGCCGCGCGCGACCGCGCCGCCGAACGCGACCCGAACTTCGATTTTGCCGAGGCGTTGTTCCAGATCGCGATCGTGATCGGTTCTGTCAGCATCGTCGCGGCTTCGCGCCCACTCGTCCATTTGAGCGGAGTACTGGCCGTTGCCGGCACCGTGCTGATGATCAACGGCTATTTTTTGCTCGTGCATCTGCCGTTCGAGTAGCGGCGGAGCCTGCATCGCTCTGCTGCAGCCGGCAGACCCGCTCCAGCAGCGAGGTGTATATCGGGACGCCGCGCAGCAGGTTGGGGACCAGCATTGCCGCAAAACAGGCCGCGATCATGGGAAGGAGCATCGTGAAGCCCGCGGTCATCTCGATGACCAGCACGATGCCGGTGACCGGAGCCTGCACTACCCCGGTGAAAAACGCCGCCATGCCGACCACCGCGAAGGCGATCGGGTCGAGGCCTGCGGCTGGGACCGCCAGCCGACAGAGCTCGCCGCAGAACAGTCCGAGCTGCGCCCCCAGGACCAGGATCGGTGCAAACAGGCCGCCAGGTACCGGCGCTGCATAAGACACAGGCCCGAGGCCGAAGCGTAACACAAAAGCCAACGGGAGGGCGGTAAGCGCCGCTTCTCCGGCCAGGGTGCGCTGCGTGATGTCGTCACCGCCGCCGATCAACCCCGGCAGGAAGAATCCGAGCATCCCGACCGCCGCTCCTATGGCCGCCGCGCGGAGTTCGATCGGCCAGCGGTCCAGGCGATCCATCACGGCAAGGGTTCGGAGCAATATTCCGTTGTAGAGATGACCCGCGAGCCCCGCTACTGCGCCCAGCGCGACGAATAGCAGCCACAGCTCGGCCCCGACATAGGCCAGCGGCTCGACCGTGAAGTCCGGGGCGGCACCGAGAAGGGCACGGGCGACCGCAATAGCGGCCGCCGAGGCGCCCAGCGCCGCGATCGCGGTGCGCGTATCGAACCGCCGCAGCAACTCCTCGAGCACGAACACCGCCCCGGCGATCGGCGCGTTGAAAGCGGTCGCCAGGCCAGCGCCGGCACCGGCTGCGATCAGCACTTTGCAGTCGGCCCAAGTGCGGCCGGACACTTTTGCGACGATGTGAGCGACCGCTGCGCCCATCTGCACGCTCGGGCCTTCGCGGCCGAGCGCCAGTCCCGCCCCGATTGCCGAGAGCCCGCCGAAAAACTTTACGAACAGCAGGCGCGGGGGTATTGGCGGCAGTTCGTCGTTGAGAATGGCCTCGACCTGGGGAATCCCGCTTCCCGAGGCGTAAGGCGAGAACCGCCGAACGAGCCAGGCCGCAAATGCCACGGCTGCCGCACACGCCGCTGCAACGATAAAGAACCCGCCGATCTTCCAACCATGGGCCCAGACGATCGCGGCATCCCGAAACCGGTCGGCCTCCGCCAAAGCGAGCCGGAAGGCAGCGCCTATCAGGCCGGATGCCGCTCCTACAACCGGCGCCAGAAGCGCCAGAATGAGCAAGCTGCCATCGGGCTCGCGAGCGGATTTCGGCGCCGGGGAAGCGGCGCTAGCTGGGGTAGATCTGGACACTGGCGGCGACAGAGTCGGCGACGTTCTCCTTGGTGATCACCCCGGCGATGTTGGCCGGCCGCGGCACGCCCCTGCCATGCACGACGACTGCCATGACGGCGCGCTTGCGCCAGATCCGTTGGATCCCTTCAAAAGCGACATCGTCTTCGCGCACGATCGTGAAATTGGGTCGAGCCACATCGCCCAGAGTGATGCCGATGTGGATCCCCTCGAGGCCGCGGCGCAACCCGGTGTTGACGCGCACGACGCCGAATATACGGTTGTTGCGGGTGATGATGACGTGCCGCATGCGGCCGCCATGATCGGGGCGACTCAGGAACTCGTCGAAGGGGGTGTCGGCCGGCAATACGAGGATGTCGGTTTCCATTACCTCCGACGCGCGGCGCACGAGGAACATATTGGCATGCAGCGCCTTCGGAACCAAATGTCCCCGGCGCGCCAGCTTCAGCGTGTAGATGTTTTCCGGCGACAGCAGCCGCCGCACGCCGAGGCTGAACCCCACCGCGATGATCATCGGCAGCACGATGTTGTAGTCGCGCGTCATCTCGAAAATCATCGTGACCGCGGTCATCGCCGCCCCGGTGCCGCCGCCGACCATCGCGGCCATGCCGACCATCGCAAAAGCCGGCACATTGATGTCGAGCGGCACGTGCAACGCCGCCAATGCTGACGCGAACGCGCCCCCGATCGTCGCGCCCATATAGAGCGAGGGCGAGAAGATCCCGCCCGACGCGCCGGAGCCCAGGCTGACAGTCGTCGCGAACAGTTTGCCGACAAACAGCAGCGCCAGGAGCGAGGCCGCGGTCAGCTGGCCAAATATGATGGCCTGCACCGTCGCGTAGCCCACTCCTCCGACGTAATAATGACCGAAGCCCACATGCAGGGCATAGATCAGGATGCCGACCAGCAGCATGCCGAGGATGTGCCTCGCATAAGGCTGCGCGATCCGGTCGAACAGGTCTTCGAGAAGGTGAAGTCCGCGGATGAAAGCGGTCGCGGCGAGCCCCGTGATCACGCCGAGGAAGGCGTATAGAAACAACAGCAGCGCCGCACCAAGATCGACACTCTCGAGCGGTGGCAGCGGCACGACAAAGGCCGGCTCCTGGCCGAAGAATACTCGGCCGACAAATGTCGCAGTGCCGGTCGCAATGGCGACCGGCAGAAAGGTCCGTACGCTGATTTCCGGCATCATCAGCTTGACCGCGAACATGACCCCGCCGATCGGCGTGTTGAACGTCGCCGCAATGCCGGCGCCGGCGGCCACCAGCGTGATGCGCTGCCCCGGCGGCATACGGATCAGCTGCCCGAGTGTCGAGCCGAGCGCAGAGCCGATCTGGATGATCGGCCCCTCGCGGCCGACCGCGGCGCCGCTGCCGATCGAGACCGCCGAGGCGAGCGACTTCACGACGGCAACAACCGGCCGGATCAGGCCTCCGTTGTAATAGATTGCGTCCATGACTTCGGGCACGCCGTGCCCGCGCGCCTCGGGCGCGAATTTGGTAACAAGAAAGGTGACGGCGACGGCCCCGATCACCGGCACCAAAATCACGAACGGTCCCCACGGGCTCGAGGGCGTAAACGCATTCGCGTCCTAGCGCGCCGTGATTTGGCCAAGGAACAACAAGTTATGGACGAAGCCGATCAAATCGCGGAAGACCACCGCGCCCAGCCCGGTCACGATGCCGACCGCAAACGCCAAGACCGACAGAAGCGGGAGGCCGAGGCGGCCGACCGTTTCTGCCGCCGCTACGATCCCCAAATCCGCGCCCGCTCGGGACAGCGAGCCCGTTGCTTGTGCCTCTCTGGCGGTCATCAAAAGAATTGTGCCATGATCGCTGCCTCGGGCGGCGCTTCGCCGATCGCTCCGTTCAGTATCAAGGGAGGGATATAGCGCAATGGCAGACAACCTGCACTGGGTCGGCTCTTGGACAACGGCGCCCGCGCCGGCCGAGAGCGGCGCTTTTAGCAACCAAACCCTACGCATGACCATGCGCGCCAGTCTCGGCGGCGATACCGTGCGGGTGCGGATCTCGAACGCCTACGGACATCGACCGCTAGACATCGGCGGGGCGTATATCGCGTTGCGCGATGCGGGGCCGGCGATCGTTTCCGGTTCAGAGCGGAAGCTGAGCTTCGGCGGTGAGAAAACGGCGACGATCGCGGCAGGTGCCGTCCTGTTCAGCGACCCGGTAGCGCTCTCCGTGGCGCCGCTCGCGGATCTGGCGGTCAGCCTCTATCTGCCTGGTGAGATACTGAACGATTTTCAGATCACCGGCCGCTACGCACGGCAGACCAATTACATCTCGCCACCGGGCGATTTCGCCGCGGCGAAGGTGATGCCGATCGCCAGCCTGACCAGCGACTGGTTCTTCGTCTGCGGCGTCGATGTGCTCACCGACGCCGGCGGAATCGTCGCGCTCGGCGACTCGCTGACCGACGGCAATATCTCGACGATGGACGCCTTTTGTCGCTGGCCCGACCAGCTCGCGCGCCGTCTGATGGCGCGCCATCGCGGCCGCCCGATGGCGGTGATGAACCAAGGGCTGGGCGGTAATCGCATCCTGTTCGACATCCGCGGCGACAGCGGGCTGCACCGCTTTGATCGCGACGTGCTGTCCCAGCCGGGGGTCACCCACGTCATCGTCATGCTCGGCACCAATGATCTGCGCAACCGCTGGAAGAAGCCGGAAGAGGAACCGACCGCAGCGCAGATGATCGCCGGCCTCAAGCAGATGGCGGTGCGCGCCCACAGCCGCGGGATCAAGATCATCGGCGCCACGCTGACGCCGTTCGGCAACGAGACCTATATGGCCAATGCCTGGAACCCGCAACGCGAAGAGGTACGCGCCACGGTCAACGGTTGGGTCCGCGACGGCGGCGCTTTCGATGCGCTCGCCGATTTCGACAAAGCACTGCGCGATCCCGAGCGTCCGACGCAAATGCTGACGAAATATGATTGCGGCGACGGTCTGCACCCGAGCGACCTCGGCTACAACACGATGGGCGACGCAATCGACCTGTCGCTGTTCGAATAGCTACTCGGTCGGGAGTGCAACAAAACCATCGCCCCCGTCATCTTCGGCAGGCGTGACCGCAACCTCGGCGACCCGCGCTCCCGACGGACCGTTCCTACTCGCTTCGACCATTGCGCAGACAGCGTCCGGGGCGCCGGTCACCAACGCCTCGACGCTGCCGTCCAATCGGTTGCGCACCCATCCGCGCAGCCCGAGGCCCGCCGCGATGCGCGTCGCCCAGATCCGGTAGCCCACGCCCTGTACCTTACCGCTAATCCTCAGGCGAACCGTCTTCTCAGGCATCTTCACTCGAATTCCAGGATGACCTCGTCGACGGCGAGGCTGTCACCGGGGTTGGCGCGGATCCGGGCGACCCGGCCGTCGCGTTCGGCGCGCAGGACGTTCTCCATCTTCATCGCCTCGACGATGGCAAGCGGTTCGCCGGCTTTGACCTCCTGGCCTTGGCTCACGGCGATCGAGGAGAGCAGTCCGGGCATCGGTGACAGCAGCAGGCGCGACGTGTCGGGCGGCTTCTTTTCGGGCATCAGCGCAAGGAGCTCGGCAGCGCGAGGCGACAGCACCTGCGCCCGCCGAACAACGCCGCCATGCGCCAGCAAGAATGCCGCCCCCGGCAAACGCTCGATCTGTACCGCAGAAGCATGTTGCTCGACGCGAACATGCAGCAGGACTTGACCCGGTTGCCAATCGGTCACCGCCAAACGGCTTTCGCCGGCAATTTCGACGCGGTAACCGGCGCCCTCGGGTCGCATGGAGACTGAATGAGGATGCCCGTCGAGCAAGATCGTGTAATCCGGAGGCAGGTCGATCTGCACCCCCGGAAGCTTACTTTCGATCGACGTCTCGAGCTCGCGTAGGCGGCGATGCGCCAAAGCCGCGGCGAGCAGGATTACACGGTCGGCCTCGACGAAACCGGAAGGGGCGGCAAACCCGCCCGGGAATTCCTCGGAGATGAAGTCGGTTGACAGTGCCCCGTCGCGGAAACGAGGCTTTGAGGCAACGCTCGCCAAGAAGGCGATGTTGTGCTGCACGCCGGCCACATAAAACCGGTCCAGCGCATCGGCCAGCCGGTCGATCGCCGTAATACGGTCGGGCCCGGAGGCGACGAGCTTGGCGATCAGCGGATCATAGTGAACGCTGATCTCGGCACCCTCGAAGACACCGGAATCAAGCCGAACGCCGTCCCCCTCCGGCGGCGAATAGCGGACGAGGCGGCCAACGGACGGGAGAAAATTGCGCTTCGGATCCTCCGCATACACCCGAGCCTCAACCGCCCAGCCAGAAATTCCGATATCCTGCTGCGCGAATGGCATCGGCTCGCCTGAGGCGATCCGGATCATCAGCTCGACCAGATCGAGGCCCGTTATTTGCTCGGTTACCGGATGCTCGACCTGCAGCCGGGTATTCATCTCGAGGAAGTAGAAATTTCGCTGTTGGTCGACGACGAACTCGACCGTGCCCGCCGAGCAATAGCCGACAGCCCGCGCCAGCGCGACCGCCTGGCTGCCCATTGCTTCACGGGTATCAGGATCGAGCAACGGGCTTGGCGCCTCCTCGATGACCTTCTGGTGACGCCGCTGGATCGAGCACTCGCGCTCGCCGAGATGGATAATGTTGCCGTAATTGTCGCCCAGCACCTGGATCTCGATGTGGCGCGGCCGTTCGATATATTTCTCGATAAAGATCCGGTCGTCGGCAAAGCTCGACTTCGCCTCGCTGGCGGCCGAGCGAAAGCCGTCGCGAACCTCGCTGTCGCCGGCGGCAATTCGCATCCCTTTGCCGCCCCCGCCGGCCGAAGCTTTGATCATGACCGGATAGCCGATATCGCGCGCAATCGCGACCGCGGCTTCCGCATCGGGAATGACGTCGAGGTGGCCCGGCACGCTCGACACCCCGGCCGTGCGGGCCAGTTTTTTCGATTCTATTTTGTCGCCCATCGCGGCGATCGCTTCGGCCGGCGGGCCGATAAAGGTCACTCCCGCCTTTACCAGCGCCCGCGCGAAGAGAGGGTTCTCCGATAGGAACCCGTAGCCGGGATGCACCGCCTCGGCTCCGCTCTGCCGGCACGCGTCGACGATCCGATCGATCTTGAGATAGCTCTCGGCAGAAGGCGGAGGCCCAATCCTGATCGCTTCGTCGGCCATCCGCACATGCAACGCCTCGACATCGGCATCCGAATAAACCGCGACGGTCGCGATCCCCATCCGCCGAGCCGTCCGGATGATGCGGCAAGCAATTTCGCCGCGATTGGCAATCAGGATCTTGCGGAACATGACCTGAAAGCGCCAACGCGACCGGCGCAATAATATCGAATCGCCAACTTTTCTCTGTCATGGCCGGGCTTGTCCCGGCCATCCACGGAATCAGCTTCCGCTGGGGGGCGTGGGTCCAGGAGTGCCCGATGGAACGCGCATGGGTCTACATCATGACCAATCGCCCGAATGGCACTCTTTACACCGGCATAACGAGTAATCTCCCGCGACGTGTTTGGGAACATCGCGAAGGATTGGTAGACGGCTTCACGAAACGATACGGGTTGAAGCGGCTCGTCTATGCGGAGCCTCACCCCGACATCAGCTTTGCTATTCAGGGCGAGCGGAACATGAAGCATTGGCCGCGAGCATGGAAGGTACGCCTGATACTCGCGGCAAACCCCAACTGAGATGACCTCTACGACCGGCTCTTGTGATCCATGGATGGCCGAGTCAAGCCCGGCCACGACTGCTTTATTGCTTTCGGTCATCAACCGTCATCGTATCGCTGTTCACGACCGTCACAGCGGGATGTTGTCGTGCTTTTTGGGCGGGTTGGCGAGGTGTTTGCCGCGCAGCATCGCGAGCGCGCGGCACAGGCGCCGCCTCGTGTCCCGCGGCAGGATCACGTCGTCGATAAAGCCGCGGCTTGCCGCGACGAAAGGATTGGCGAATTTCTCTCGGTATTCCTCAGTGCGCGCCTCGATCGCGGCGGTGTCGCCGAGATCGGCGCGAAAGATGATTTCGACTGCCCCCTTTGGTCCCATCACCGCGATCTCGGCCGACGGCCAGGCGAAATTCAGATCGCCGCGCAAGTGCTTCGAGCTCATCACGTCGTACGCGCCGCC
The DNA here is from genome assembly GCA_045802495.1 of Allostellaceae bacterium. Lineage (GTDB taxonomy): Bacteria > Pseudomonadota > Alphaproteobacteria > ATCC43930 > CGMCC-115725 > AP-15. Next base: position 23,995 of record JBJMQW010000048.1, read on the forward strand.
GTAAGCTTTGCGGGTGATCAGTGTGACCTTCGGAACGGTTGCCTCGGCAAAGGCGAAGAGCAGCTTTGCCCCGTGTTTGATAATCCCGCCATATTCCTGGGCGGTGCCGGGCAGGAAACCCGGCACGTCCACAAAAGTCACAATCGGGATATTGAAACAGTCGCAGAAACGGACGAAGCGGGCGGCCTTACGCGAGCTGTCGATATCGAGGCAGCCGGCCAGGACCATCGGCTGATTGGCGACGATGCCGATCGTCGCCCCCTCCATGCGGGCGAACCCGATCACGATGTTGCGGGCGAAACCGGGCTGGATCTCGAAGAAATCACCCTCGTCGACGATTTTCGAGATCAGTTCGTTCATATCGTAGGGCTTGTTTGGGTTGCTTGGAACAAGCGTGTCGAGCGACGCCTCGGTGCGGTCGGACGGATCTGCCGTCGGCCGCAGCGGTGGCTGCACCCGGTTTGACGCGGGCAGGAAGTCGATGAACCGGCGCAGCTCCACCAGCGCCTCAACATCGTTTTCGAACGCGAGATCGGCCACGCCGGAGCGGGTGGTGTGGGTTAGGGCACCGCCCAGCTCCTCCTGCGTCACGGTTTCGTGCGTGACGGTTTTCACCACTTCGGGGCCGGTGACGAAGAGGTATGAGGTGTCCTTGACCATGAAGATGAAGTCGGTCATCGCCGGCGAGTAGACCGCGCCGCCGGCGCAGGGACCCATGATCATTGAGACCTGCGGGATGACGCCCGAGGCGAGCACGTTGCGCTCGAATACCTCGGCATAGCCGGCGAGCGACGCGACCCCGTCCTGGATTCGCGCTCCTCCGGAATCATTTAGCCCGATCACCGGAGCGCCGACATTCATGGCTTGGTCCATGATCTTGCAGATCTTCTCGGCATGCGCTTCGCTGAGCGAGCCCCCGAAGACCGTAAAATCCTGGCTGAAGACAAAGACAAGTCGCCCGTTCACGGTCCCATGGCCGGTGACGACGCCATCGCCCGGGACCTTCAGCTCGTCGATACCGAAATCATGGCTGCGATGCTCGACGAACATGTCCCATTCCTCGAAGGAACCGGGGTCGAGCAGCAGCTCGAGGCGCTCCCGCGCAGTCAGCTTTCCACGGCTATGCTGGGCTTCGGTGCGGCGCTTTCCGCCGCCCGCGCGCGCCGCCGCCCGCTTTGCCTCGAGCCGCGTAAGAATTTCCTGCATCTTGCCTCGCTGCCAGAACAATGCGGGATAGCATCCGAGACGCGAGGGCGCCATAGCCGCGGTCGGCCGGCTTGTCCTTTATCGATTTGGCAAGGCACAATTCTCGGAATTTCGGTTACGTCAGAGACGAGGACAATCCGATGGCGCAAAGCGAGTTGTATCAAAAAGGCGCAGCCATACGCCGACAGCTGATGGGCGACGCGGCGGTCGAGCGCTCCGCCCACGAAATCTACAGCGATCCAGTCATGAAGAAATTCATCGACGTAGCCACCGAGACCGTCTTCGGCGCCTTGTGGACGCGTCCCGGTCTCGATCTTAAGACCCGCGCCTTGATCTGTGTCGTCTCCGATGCCGCCACCGGACGGGAGCCCGAACTCGGCCTTCACTTGCGCATGGCTTTGCGCCAGGGTTGGACGGAAGAGGAATTGACCGAGGTTCTGCTGCATCTTTCGGGTTATGTCGGCGTACCGATCATTCGCGAGTCGATGATGGTGGCGAGCAAGGCCTTCGCGGAGTTCCGGGCCGAACAGGCCACGGCAGGCACCCGAGCCGGCGCAGCGGCGGGTTAAAAACAGCGCGGCGCGACGGTTCGAAAACTCCAGGCCGCCGATAACGTGGCCGGCGAGATCGCTATCCCATGCTGATCCTCAGTCTCCATAGCGGGCCACACGATTCGTCCGCGGCGCTGTTCGACGATTACCGGGTGCTGGCGGCGGTTGCCGAAGAGCGCCTTAATCGGGTCAAGTGCTCGGGGGGATTTCCGGAGCAGTCGATTGCGGAGGTGCTGCGGATTGCCGGGGCCGATCGCCGCCACGTCGATGCGGTCGTTTGTACGCGTTCGCTGTTCCAGCGCCATTACTTTACGCATCACCGGCCGCACGAACGGGTTCGGGAAGAGTTCCGCCGCCTGACCGGCCGAGCCAAAACCCACGAGGTCGCGGTGGTTGTCGGCAAGAAGGCCGGCCGCAGCGCTTACGACGTGTTCGACTCCGCGGCGTTGCTGGCCGATCTCCGGCTTCGTCCCGATGCGCGCCTGTTTTTTTCGAACCACCATTTGAGCCACGCTCTCCCCAGCCTATTCTTCACCGATTGGGAGGACGCGCTGCTCTACACGGCCGACGGGAGCGGCGATCAAGTCTACTACAGCCATTACCTGTTCCAAGGCGGCAAGCTCACTAACCTCTACGGCGACGATCGTTGGCTCGGGCGGGCCCATCCCTCGGGCAGCCTCGGCCTTGCCTACGGTTCCGTGACCGAAGCGCTCGGCTGGAAGATGAATCGCCATGAAGGCAAACTGACCGGGCTGTCCGCCTATGGTGAGCCGACGCTGCTGCCGGAAATGCTCCGTCACTTCAGCATCTCGGCCGATGGCAGGATCGAAATGGACTTTCCCGATCACGCCGCCCTGCGGGAATGTTTTCACGCGCTCGCCCTCGGCGAGAGCCGCGAGAACGCCGCCGCCTCAGTGCAGGCGCTGCTCGAGCATTGTATCCGCGAAGCGGTGGGCCGGCTGCTGGAGCGCCACCAAGTTCGGCGATTGGGTCTCGCAGGCGGCGTGTTCGCAAATGTGCGTCTCAACCGGCTGCTTGCCGAAGCCTTGCCGGTAGACGAGATATTCGTCGTGCCCCCGATGGGCGATGAAGGTCTCGTGATCGGCGGAGCGCTACAATTCTTGCTCGAACGCGACGGCTTGGCGACCTGGCTCTCTCACCGGCATCGCCTGAAAAACGTGTATTGGGGCGGCGAGCACGACACTTGCGCGGACAAGGTATTCGCGAATGCCCCCGGCGTGGCGCGCGGCCAGGGCAATCCGCTCGCCTTGGCCGCGGACTGGCTGTCTCAAGGGCGAATCGGCGCCATTTATACGGGACCAATGGAATACGGTCCGCGGGCCCTCGGCGCGCGCAGCATACTGGCCAATCCCGCCGATCCGAGGATCACAGAAAAGCTGAACCATCGGCTGAAACGCAGCGAATTCATGCCGTTTGCTCCCGTGGTCAACGAAGAAGATGCCACCGAAATTTTCGATCTCGGCAGCGTCAACCGTTACGCCGCGCGCTTCATGACGATCAGCTGCGGGGTGCACGAGGCGTGGCGCGGTCGTATCCCGGGGGTCGTGCACATCGACGGGAGCGCCCGCCCGCAACTCATCAATCGGGCGGAGAATCCTTGCTATTTCGACATTCTCGCCGGGTTCAAGGCGTGCACCGGATTGCCTGCGCTGGTGAACACGAGCCTCAACGTTCACGAGGAACCGATCGTCAATCGACCCGAGGAGTGTCTCAAGACCCTCACTGAGGGCAGGGTGGATTTCGTCGTGACCCCCGGCTCGCTTTGGCACACCCTCGGCTGAACTCAGGCTCGCAGCAGCAATAGAAACCGCGTCGCCGCCTCGATGTCGGCGGCCAGAGCGCGGCGTCGTTCTGCCTGCTCGGCATCCTCGCCCCACCCTTCGATCTGAAAGCTCTCGTCGAGCTGCGAGGCGGCGAAGGCCTCCTGCGCGCCGAGCCGTCCTTCGATCAGCGCCAAGCCGATGACCAATGAACCGCATGCGGCGGTCACGACGTGAAGGGCGGTCAGCTCGAAGTCGTTCCGTTCGGCGACTGCCGCGGCAAAGGCCCGTAATGTTGATTCCGTCTGGCTCTTTGGAACGACCCCGGTGGTAATCGTGAGCGGGGCGTCATAGCGCAGCACCGCCCAGTCGATAAGCGGCTGCCAGACTGCCTGCTGACGAGCCGTGAGCGCCGGAGGGCGCGCAGCTCGATAGCAGACGAGATCCGTTCCGGCGTAATTGGCGGTCTGCCGGATGATCGCGCCGCGATCCGGTGCAACCCGATCGATGCAGGTGGCGGCGAGCCGCGTCAGCGGCATCTTTGTCGGGCGGACCTCATCCTGCTGCGAATCCCATTCTTCCGCGATCGCTGCCGCGAGGATCGCACTCGGCACAAGCAGGTCGCGTTTGCCCGGTGTCTTGATGAGCTTACCGTCGAGCGTAACCCCGTGACCGCCCGCCATTGCCACCGGCTTTGCCTCTTTGTAGACGCGCCTCATGCCGGCAGTTCCAGATCGGCGAAAGGATCCTCGATGTCGCCTGGAAAGCCGAAGAACTCCCAAGTCCTGCGCATATGCACAGGGAGCGGTGCGGTGAATTCGCGCGACCCGCCAAGCGGATGCGGCATCGCCAGGCTGCGGGCGTGCAGGTGAAGTCGCCGCGATCCCGGCACCCCGGCGAGGTGCGCTGCGGCCTCGCCGTATTTGGCGTCCCCAAGGATCGGCGTTCCGATCGCTGCGCAGTGGGCGCGCAGCTGATGAGTCCGACCGGTGAGAGGCATCAGAGCGAGCCAGCTCGCCCGGTCTCCGGCACCGTCGATCACGCGATAATAGGTAATGGCATGCCTGCCTTCCTCTTCAGCGGGCCGCACTCGCTCGCCGCCACGTCCCGGCGTTTTCAGCAAAGCCAGATCGATCCGGCCTTGCTCGGGTTTGGGAAGCCCCACAACGACTGCCCAATAGGTCTTTCTCGTGGTCTTCTCGCGAAAGGCGCGAGTAAGAAACGCGGCCGAGGCCGCCGTCCGGGCGACAACGAGAAGGCCGCTCGTGTCCTTGTCGAGTCGATGGACGAGCCGCGGACGTTCGACATTGCCGAAACGCAAGACGTCCAACAGCCCGTCGAGGTGCCGCTCGGTCGCAGTGCCGCCCTGGACCGCGAGCCCCGGGGGCTTGTTGAGAACGATGATCGCCTCGTCGCGGTGGAGGATCGCAGCCCGCAGCATCGCTTCGTCCGAAGGCCGCGGGGGGTACGGCGCAGTTCGGACCGGCAATGCAACGTCGCTAAGAGGAGGAACCTGGATCGCTTGGCCCGGCTCGATGCGATCGCCGGATTTCGCCCGTTTGCCGTTGACGCGAATGCGCCCGGTACGCAGTAACTTCTCGAGCTGCCCATGGCCGAGGCCAGGATAATGGCGCTTGAACCACCGATCGAGGCGAAGCGAACCGTCTTTGACGTCGACCGTCACGGTTTCGGCCGTAACCGTCACTGCGATGATCCCGCGGTGCGTAGACGGAGCTTATCCCAGTATTCGAGCCGCTTTTTGATTTCGCGCTCAAAGCCGCGTTCGCCCGGACGGTAGAACTGGCCGCGGGCGACGCCGTCAGGAAAATAATTCTGACCGGAAAAGCCTTCCTCTGTGCCGTGGTCGTATACATACCCCTTGCCGTAACCGAGGTCCCGCATCAGCCGAGTCGGGGCATTAAGGATGTGCATCGGCGGCATGACCGAACCGGTCTCGCGCGCCAGCTGACGTGCTTCTCCAAAGGCAAGGTAGGCCGCATTCGATTTGGGCGCGGTGGCGAGGTAGATCACGCATTGCGCAATCGCGAGTTCGCCCTCGGGGGAACCGAGTCGTTCAAACGTGTCCCAGGCGGCCAAGGTCTGAACCACGGCTTGCGGGTCGGCAAGACCGATATCTTCGACCGCCGCTCGGGTCAGCCGCCTCAGGATGTAGACCGGGTCCTCACCGCCGGCCAGCATCCGCGCCAGCCAGTAGAGCGCCGCGTCGGTATCGGAGCCGCGCAAGGATTTGTGCAGAGCGCTGATCAGGTTGTAGTGGCCCTCCTGCGCCTTGTCGTAAAGCGGTGCGCGCCGTTGCACGAGCCGCGCCAGATCGTTCGGGTCGAGCAGGTTGTCCCCGGGCAGGCGCGCAATCTCCTCGGCCATGTTTAAGAGAAAACGGCCGTCGCCGTCGGCCATCGCCCGCAAGGCGTCACGGGCGTCGCCGGTCAATGGGAGCAAGCGCTGCAAGTGCTGCTCGGCGCGCTGCAGCAGGATTTCGAGGGCATCGTCTTCGAGACGGCGCAGCACCAGCACCCGGGCGCGCGACAACAAGGCCCCGATGAGCTCGAATGATGGGTTCTCGGTAGTCGCGCCGACCAGGATTACGGTCCCGTCTTCGACGACCGGCAGAAATGCGTCCTGCTGCGCACGATTGAAGCGATGGATCTCGTCGACAAAGAGCAACGTGCCGGCGCCCATCCCGCGGCGCCCCTTTGCGGCCTCGAACGCCTTGCGCAGATCGGCCACGCCCGAAAAAACCGCAGACAGCGGCTCGAAGGCGAGATCCGTGCCGTGCGCCAGAAGGCGTGCGATCGTCGTCTTGCCGCAGCCTGGCGGCCCCCACAGGATCATCGAGGACAGCTGCCGCTCTGCAACCATGCGGCCAATCGGTCCCTCGGGACCGAGCAGGTGATCCTGGCCGACAATTTCGGCGAGGCTCCGCGGCCGCAGCCGGTCGGCAAGCGGATGCGGCGCCTGGCTCTCGAATAGGGTGCTCATCGGCAAGGGGACAGGATCACGCGCCAAGTTGCCGGGAAGCGAAATCCCAATTCACCAATTTGTCTAGCCAA
>JBJMQW010000049.1:0-3589 GCA_045802495.1 Allostellaceae bacterium
AACGGAGGGTGAGAGGATGCGATTTGGCCTGTTCGGCAGCGCCGCGGCACGGCGCGGCGGCCCCGAATTCGACAGCAGCGAAGGATTTCGCGACTTTATCGAATACAATATCGAGGCGGAGGCGCTCGGCTTTCACAGCACCTTCGTCGTCGAGCATCATTTCACCGGCTATGGCCAGGTTTCGGCGACACTCAATCTGTTGACCTGGCTCGGCGCCCGCACGCGCAGTCTGCGTCTCGGCACGGCGGTCATCGTGCTGCCCTGGCACAACCCTGTGCTGTTGGCCGAGCAGGCGGCGACGCTCGATCTGCTATCCGGCGGCCGGCTCGATTTCGGCATTGGGAAGGGCTACCGCTACAATGAATTCGCCGGGTTCTGCGTGCCGATGGAGGAGGCGGATGCCCGCTTTAATGAATGCCTCGATGTCATCCTCAGGGCGTGGACTGCGGACGAACCGTTCTCTCACTGCGGCAAGTACTGGCAGTTCGACAATATTGTCGTCGAGCCGTCGACGGTGCAAAAGCCGTACCCGCAAATCTGGATGGGCGCCGGCAGCGAGCGCTCGATCCGCCAGGTCGCCGCGCAGGGGTTCAACCTGCTGCTCGGCCAATACGCCTCCCCCCAGGATGTTGCGTGGAACATTGCGGTCTACAAATCCGAGGTCGAGGCTCAGGGCCGCCGCTTCGATCCTATGCAAGTCGGCGTCACGCGCGCCTTCTTTGTCGCCGACAATGCCGATGAAAGGGAGGCGGCAATGGAGCGCCGGCTGCAGAACCGGATGCGCCAACTGAAATTGGCGACGCGGCCTGACGGCACCGTCCATGGCGGGCCCGATCGCGCTACCGGCGATCCGAGGGCGGTCAATGAAATCAGCGCCATGTATGGCAATCCCGACGACATCGCCAGAAAGCTAGAGGAGCTGCGCAGCGCCGGGGTTGCTTATGTCCTGATCAATGGCGGCGGCTCGGGTGGCGGCGCCCGCGGCCGCGAAAGCCTCCGCCGCTTCGCGCGCGAGGTAATGCCGGCCTTCGCCGATGAGCCAAAGGCGCTGATGTCAGCCGCCAAGTGATCAGGTTGCGCCATCGGCTTCAATCGTCATTGCGAGCGACAGCGAAGCAATCTCGGGGCGGTGGGCGCTCGATCGGTCGAGATTGCTTCGTCGCGCAAGCGCTCCTCCCAGTGACAACGCCAACTTGGTCGAAATCCACCTCTAGCGCCTCACGACTGCGGGGCGCACAGCAGGATCGCCTTCACGCTTCGGCGATGATTGGGTTGCGCAACACGCCGACGCCGCCGTCGATCTCGACCTCGACGACATCGCCCGGCTTCATCCACAAAGGCGGCTTGCGGGCGAAGCCGACCCCCTCGGGCGTGCCGGTCGAGATCACGTCGCCCGCCACCAGCGGCGTCCAATCCGAGCAATACGAGATCAGGGTCGGGATGTCGAAGATCAAATCGTCGATCCCGGTGTGCTGGACCTCCTGGCCGTTGAGCCGGGTCACCAGATGGAGCCGCGTCGGGTCGGGGATTTCATCGGCGGTGACAATCCACGGCCCGAACCCGCCCGTCGCATGGAAGTTCTTGCCTGCGGCGATAGAGTGCTTGAACTGAATGTCGCGGATCGAGCCGTCATTGAAGCAGGTGTAGCCGAAGATGTGGCTCAAAGCGTCGGCCTTGGCGATGTGACGGCCGGGCTTACCGATGATCAGCGCCAATTCGCCCTCATAGTCGAAATCGCCGGAAATTTTCGGGCACACCATCGGCTGACCGTGGGCGACGAGAGTGTTGACGAGCCGCAGAAAGACCTGCGGGTTCTCCGGCGGCGCGCCGCCGGCTTCGGCGGCGTGGGCGCGATAATTGCGGCCGGCGCAGATGATCTTGTCCGGATTGGTGATCGGCGGCAGCAGAGTGACTTGCGACAGGGCCATGTCCGGCGCCGACCTGTTCACCTCGGCGGTGAGCCTGGCGAGCGCACCGCCGGTGATCGCAGCGCGCAAGGTAGGGTGGCGATCGCCGAGCCGGCGCCCCAGATCGACGATCCCGTCGCCGACGACGGCGCCGTATGAGCTGCGCCCCGATACGGCAAAGCTGACGAGCTTCATGATGGTCCTCCCTCTGATAGCGGCGCTTGCCGCAATGATATCCTAACGCGGGATCGTCACGGCCGGGCGCGCAGGGTCAGGACGATCCCGGCGACGATCAGCGCGATGCTGAGCACCACGCCGCCGGTGACCGCGCCGCCGAAGATCACCGTTGACAGCAAGAAGCCGCCGATCGGCGTCAGCGCTACCACCTGGCCGGCGATCGCGGCCGGCATCATCGTCAGTACTTTGCTCCACAGGAAATAGCCGAGCGCCGTCGTCACCACCCAATTGTAGGCAAGGATCGCGACCAGCGCCGGCGACCAACGGACCGGCTGGTCGGCACTGAACGGCCAGGCGATCGCCGCGACGACGACGGTGCTGACCGCGAGCTGCCAAAAGGTCTGCACCCAGAATGACGAGCGCCAGGCGCGACGGCGATAGAGGCAGGAGCCGAGCGCCCAGGAAATCGCGGCGAGAAGCAACAACGCGTTGCCTGCGAGCGCATGCCAATCGCCCCAATCGACGAGGCTTGGGTTCATGAACAGCACGAGGCCGGCACAGCCGACCACTGCGCCGGCGAGCTGTACGCGGCCGAGCGGTTCGGGCCACAGCCAGAGCCCGATCGGCACCGCCCAGAGCGGCATCGTATAGGCCAGCACGATGGCCCGGCCGGGCGGGACGATCGCAAGGCCGATGATGCTGCAGATCAGAAAGGCCGCCACCTGGAGCTGCCCGACCCATAAGAGGCCGAGGCGCTCGCCACGCACCGGCAGCAGCGGCGAACCGTACAGCAGCAGCGCCGGGGCGAGAAGGGCGAGCGTGCCGACGAGCCGCAGCAGCACGAACTGCATCGGCGGCGCCTCGTCGAGGGCGAGCCGCATCAGCGGCCAGTTCGCAGCCCAGGTGACGACGATGACCGCGAGATAGACATAAACGATCCGCGGCATCGCGGTGGTCGCCTCGGAAATTGGGCCGGCACCTGTTGTGACGGATCCCGCCATGCTTCTCGCCTCAGGTGCAATGTGAAGTTGAGCAGATTGTTACAGCTCGCTGCGTCTGCAGCAAATCAGCAGCGAAATCTCTCCTTCAGGTTGTGACCCGGCGGCGCTGTCTCACGGTCCTCATACGTGGGCTTGCCCCACGCATCCGCGCCTTCCTTCGTTGTGCAACGAGGCGTGGATGCCCACGGATCCAGTCCCATGGGCTGAAGCCCACGGCACAAGACCACGGCTGTCCGGTTTGAGACTGCTCGGTTGCAGGGATAAGATATGGTTCATCTTATAATTGTCACCACCGGGCTCATCCTGGTGGTCCACGCCTTCTGCGACGCCGTGACAGGCATCGTGGATGGCCGGAACAGTCCGGCCATACGATTATAACGAGGGTCGGAGGCCAAATTGGCAACCTGAGAACTTTCCTCGGAGAGCCCCGGTCCAGGGGTGGGGTTGGGGGTATCGGCCATCGGAGGTTTCCTGCGGTTGCGCGGGCAGCGATTGCCGCAAGGA
>JBJMQW010000050.1:0-5593 GCA_045802495.1 Allostellaceae bacterium
AGGGTCGCGCCCATTCCGACCGCCAAGGAATAGGGCTGCGGGCGATGGTCGGAAAGGAATCCGACAGCGGGCTGAAGTAATGACGAGGTCAGCTGCATGATCAAGGTGATCAGCCCGATTTGTGCAAAGCTGAGAGCGTAGGCCCCTTTGAGCATCGGATAGAGGGCAGGCACCAGCGACTGCATCATATCGTTCAGGAAATGCGAAAAGCTGAGCGCCATGATCACGGAGAAAGCGGCGCCCTCGACCACCTGGCGGCCTCGATCCCGCGCGGGGGCGGCAATCTGTGCAGATACGCTGGTGTTCATCATATGGATTATCGCGGGAATCTGCAGGAACACGGTCCGCAATTGCGCGATGGCAGCCATTCAGCACCGCGCCGACATCTTGCGGCGAGGTCTGGCACGCGGACGGGCGAGAAGATTTGCCAAATCGGCAGACGCCCCGCCATACTACCGCATGACGGTCGAGGAATGACGGAGACTCGGCGTATGGCCTATTCAATCACCCCTCTGACGGAACGCACCGGAGCCGAGGTCTGCGGCCTCGACCTGACGCAGCCGGTCGACCCCGAGACGCAAGGCGCGCTCAACCGTGCTTTTGTCGAGCACCATGTGCTCGTGATCCGCGAGCAGAAATTCACGCCGCCACAATTCATTGCGGCAGCGCAGGTTTTTGGAGAGCTGTTCCAGCACGACAAGCGAGAAATGCACGTGCCCGGCTATCCGCAGATCTACTATGTCTCGAACGAGCAGACGGTGCCGGGCAAGCGGTACATCTCGGGCGAGACGTTCCACACCGACCACTCCAATCACCCGGCGCCGCCAAAGGCGACGATGCTGTTTCCCGTGTCCTTGCCGAGCAGCGGCGGCGACACGCAATACGTCAATATGCACGAGGCCTATGACGATCTTCCTCGCGCGACCAAAGAGCGAATCGACGGGCTGAAAGCAGTCCATGTATATCTGAGCAAGTTCAGCCCGCGCGAATTGCGCCCGCTGAGCGAGGAAAGCAGCCGGCTCGTGCCGCTGCCAGGAGTGCACCCGCTGGTGCGAACGCATCCCGAAAACGGGCGCAAGGCGCTCTACCTCAATCCCGTGCGGATCGAAGCGATCGAGGGCATGGAGGACGGAGAGGCCCTCGATCTCGTCGCCGAGCTGATGAAGCATTCGATCCAGAAGAAATACGAATACCGCCACCAGTGGCGCTATGGCGACTTTGTGATCTGGGACAACCGCAGTGTCATTCACAAGGCCAATCCCGATTACGACATGAACGAACGGCGTTATCTCTACCGCCTGATGCTGAAAGGCGAAGTCCCGGTCTGATAGGGCCGAATTTTCTGCCCGCTATGACCGCAATGACCAATCCGACGCACCGCACGGTCGAGACGAATGGCATCCGTATGCACTTGGCCGAACAGGGCGAAGGCCCGCTCGTCCTGCTGTGCCACGGCTTTCCCGAATCCTGGTACTCATGGCGACACCAGCTGACGGCGCTTTCGGAAGCCGGGTTTCGCGCCGTGGCGCCGGATATGCGAGGCTACGGCCGGACCGATCGCCCCGAGGCGATCGACCAGTACACGATGTTTCACATCGTGGGCGACATGGTTGGCCTGCTCGATGCGTTGGGCGCCGAGCAGGCGGTGATTGCCGGTCATGATTGGGGCGCGCCGGTGGCGTGGCATGCCGCGCTGCTGCGCCCCGACCGCTTTCGCAGTGTGATCGGCCTCAGCGTTCCGTACCGGCCGCGAGGCGGGGTCCGCCCGAGCACCATCATGCCGCAAAATGATGAAGCGGTGTTCTATCAACTCTATTTCCAGACCCCGGGCGTGGCCGAGGCCGAATTCGAGCACGACATCCGCCGCTTCATCCGTGGCAACCTCTACTCGATTTCGGGCGACATGCCGCGCCGCGAACCTGTCACGATGATGGTGCCACGCCAAGGAGGACTGCTGGCGCGCTGGGCGACGCACTTCGTAATCCCCGAGACTCTGCCGTTCTGGATCACCGAGGCTGATGTCGATTTCTATGCTGCAGAATTCACCCGAACGGGTTTCCGCGGCGGGCTGAACTGGTACCGCAACATTGATCGCAACTGGGAGCTTCTTGCTCCCTTTGCGGGCGCGCGGGTTGTGGTGCCGGCGCTCTACATCGCCGGCGACCGCGACGTCGTCCTCGCGTTTGCCGGCGTGAAGGAGGCCATCGAGAACCTGGCGACGGCCGTCCCTGAGCTGCGCGGGAGCGTCATACTGCCGGGTTGCGGTCATTGGACCCAGCAGGAACGCGCGGCGGAGGTCAATGCGGCGATGATCGGCTTTCTGCGGGATCTGTAAGCGCCCGAAACTGGGAGGAGACGAAGCATGCGTTGGATACGCTACGAGGCGAACGGGCAACCGGTTTATGGGATCATCGAAGGTGACACGGTCAACGAGGTGCGCGGCGACCCGTTCGCCGGCTATGAAAGGACATCGACGCGGCGGCCGCTGTCGTCGGTCAAGCTGCTGGTGCCGGTGGAGCCTCGCACCTTTTACGCCGCCGGCCTCAACTATCCCGAACACGTGACCGAGGCGGCGAAGAAGCTCGGCCGCGAGCCCGAGCTGCCGCCCTATGCCGATATCGGCTACCGCGCCAATAACGCGCTGATCGCGCATGGCGAGAACATCGTGATCCCGAAGGACGCTGGCGAGCTCGTGCAATACGAGGCCGAACTCGTTGCGGTTATCGGGAAGCAAGCGAAATACCTGTCGGAGAAGGATGCGCTGTCGGTCGTGCTCGGCTGGACCATCGGCAACGACATGAGCGAACGCACCTGGCAGCGCGGCGACCGCACGCTGTGGCGGGCCAAGAACACCGACACATTCAAGCCGATGGGGCCGTGGATCCAGACCGATTTCGATCTCGACAAGGCCGAAACGACAGTCAAGGTCAACGGCGAGGTCGCCGACCATTTCCGCACCAATAACATGATCCACGGCGTCGCCAAATTCCTCAGCCGGATGTCGCAATACCTGACGCTTTACCCCGGCGACGTGGTGTGGATGGGCACCGACGGCTGGCCGCGCAATCTAAAGCACGGCGACACGGTCGAGATCGAGATCACCGGCATTGGAACGCTGCGCAATCCGGTGGTGCGCGAAGGCAGATAGCGACCTCCCGCCCCTCACCCTCCCAGCCCTTTGGGCTGCGCCCCTCCCTCTCCCCGCTCGCGCGGGGCGAGGACTTGTTCTATCTCCCTCGCCCCCTTGCGGGGAGAGGGTCGGGGTGAGGGGGCAATCTCCCGCTCAGCGATCGCGCATTTTGGGATCGAGCGCGTCGCGCAGCGCGTCGCCGAAGAGGCTAAAGCCAAACACGGTCAGCGCGATCGCGAGGCCCGGGAAGATCGCGATCCACGGCGCCGTCGAGGCGTATTCTTCAGCGCCGCCCTGCAGCATCAGGCCCCAGGCCGGGACCGGCTCCTGCACGCCGAGGCCGAGATAGGACAGCGAAGCCTCGGCGAGGATCGCCTGCCCGACAAAGGCGGTCAGCATGATCAAGAACGGCGCCATGACATTGGGGACCATGTGCCGCAGGATGATCCGGTTGTGTCCGAAGCCGCAGGCGCGGGCCGCATCGATATAAGGCACCTCGCGGATCGCCAGCGCGCTCGAACGCAGAACCCGGGCGCAGCGCGGGATCAACGGGATCGTGATCGCGACGATGACATTATGGACGCCGGTGCCGAAGATCGCGACAACAGCCAGCGCCATGATGATCAGCGGGAAGGCCATCACGACATCGAGGACGCCCTGCAGGTAAAGATCGAGGCGGCCGCCGAAATAGGCGCTGCCCACCCCCAGCACCATCCCGGCGACGCTGGCGACGATCGCGCAGGAGAACCCGACGATCAACGCCGTGCGGGCGCCGAAGATGATGCGCGACAACTGGTCCCGCCCAAATTGATCGGTGCCGAGCCAATGAGCCCAGCTCGGCGGCTCGGTCATCGCCGCGAAATCGTTGGCGGTCGGGCTGTACGGGGCGATCCAGTCGGCTGTCAGCCCGGCTAGCGCCGTGATCACGACAATGAGAAGACCAAAGGTGCCCAGCGGCTGACGGCGGCAGAAGATCCAGGCTCTTTGCCAGACCGAGCGGCGGAACTCCGGCACCTCATCGGCAATGGCGGGAATGGTGCGAGAATCCGAGGCGGCAATCGTCATGACAGTTCACCCGTAGCGGATGCGGGGGTCGAGCCAAGCGTAGACGAGGTCGACGACAGTGTTGGTGACCACAAAGGCGGCGACGACCAGCATCACCAGTGCCTGGGTCATCGTATAATCCTGGTTCTGCACGGATTGGACAAATAGCCGGCCGATACCGTTCAGATTGAACACCTGCTCGGTGACCACGAGGCCGCCGATCAGAAATGCCGCCTCGATGCCGATCAGCGTCACCACCGGCAACAGAGCATTTTTCAAGGCATGCCGATTAATAACGATCTTCTCGACCAAGCCCTTGGCGCGGGCAGTGCGGATGTAATCCTCTCGCAACACTTCGAGCATCGCCGAACGGGTCATCCGCATTGTCACGGCCGAAGTTCGGTAACCGACGGTCAGCGCCGGAAAGATTACCATCGATAGATTTCGGAGTGGGTCCTGCCACAGCGGGACGTAGTCGATCGGCGGCATCCATGGGGAGCCAAAAACGGCGTGGGACACGTCAAGAATTAACAGAATAAACAGTATTCCGAGCCAGAACGACGGTGTCGCGAGACCGGCGATCGAGATAACACGGATCACCAGATCGATTGGGCTGTTCTGCTTCAAGGCCGAAATCGTCCCGAGCGGGATTGCGATTACATTGGAGATGACGACCGCCATGATCGCGATTTCGAGCGAAACCGGAAAACGCGCGGCGATTTCGTAGGAGACGGGCTTGCCCGACCACATCGAGATGCCGAAGTCGCCCTGGAAGAAACCGACGACGAACTTGATGAATTGCATATAGATCGGAAGGTCGAGGCCGAGCTGGGCGTGACAGGCGTTCACCGCCCGCTCGTCGAAGGTGCCGCCGCCCGAACCAAGCCGCACGACACAAATGTCGCCGGGAATAAGGCGCATCAAAAAGAAGACAAGCAGTGCCGCTCCGATCAGGGTCGGGATCACCAGCAGCACGCGCTTGATGATATAACGGTACATTACCGGACCTCGCTACAGGCGACCCAATGCCCGGGCCGCAGCTCTCGCAATTCGGGCCGCACCAGCTTGCAGGTCTCGACGGCAATCGGGCAGCGCGGGTGGAACACGCAGCCCGAGGGCGGGTTGATCGGGCTCGGCACCTCGCCCCTGACCGGGCGGAACTCGCGCTCCGCCTCGATGCTCGGATCGGGCACCGGCACGGCCGCCAGTAATGCTTGGGTGTAGGGATGAAGCGGGTTGTCGAACAGCTCGTCGCAATCCGCCAATTCGACGACCCGCCCGAGATACATGACCGCGACGCGCTGGCACAGATGTCGGACGACCGAAAGGTCGTGCGCGATGAAGAGGTAAGTGAGGCCGAAACGGCCGCGCAAATCCTCGAGCAGATTGATGACCTGCGCCTGGATCGATACGTCGAGC
>JBJMQW010000051.1:0-3677 GCA_045802495.1 Allostellaceae bacterium
CGCTGCCTGTTCGAACGCCGCCACCTCGGCGCCATCGAAAAACCCCCGCCCGTCAACCCGAGCCGCCGTCAATGCCCAAACTCCGAACATCAGCTGAGCTTCAGCTATGCCTGAGTTTCCCCGGACAGCCCTGCGTACCACGGGAGAGGGGGACCCAGCCCCCACGGGTCCGCGCGGAGCGCGGCCCGAGGACAGGCTCCAGGCTGGGTGGGTGAGGGCTAATGCTGGGAAGCATCCGTTTGATTTCGACCACTAGCTACCGATTGCCCCGCGTCGCTTGCGATTGCGGTTGCACCAACGACCCAAGGAGCCGACCATGGCATCAATATCTCGGGACCCGTGGGGTGTCGCTTAAGAGACGTGCAGCAAAAATCCAAAGGGAGGAAACGGCATCATGAATACTAGGCGTCCCGCGCTTACGGGTTGGTCCCGCCGCGATATGCTTCGGGGTAGCGCGGCCGCGTTGATGGGGGCTTACGGTTTGGCCCCGCGCTACGGCCTCGCCGCCGATATTCCATTGGAGTACGACGGCTCGAAATTTCAGATGGCGGCATCGGAGCCCAATCCAAAGCGGGGAGGGGTGATGCGCTACGGCATTCTCAATCGCCCGCCGCATTTCGATGTGCATCAATCGGGCACTGTCGGAAATATTGGCACTCAAGGCTGCATGTTCGACAATTTGATCCGGCGTGATCCACGCGACAGCGGCAAGACCATCGTCCCGGATCTGGCGCATAGCTGGGAAATCGCCAAGGACGGAAAGACCTACACATTTCACCTCCGCCAGGGTGTCCAGTTCCACGATGGGACGGATTTCACATCGGCTGACATAAAAGCGACCTTCGACCGCATCGCGAAACCACCGGCCGGCGTCAGCATCCCGCGCACTCCGCTGTTCAGGGCGGTCCGCGAGATCAACGCGCGCGACAAATACACCGTCGAGTTCAAGCTCGCCGAGCCACGCTCCGTCAATTTCATGATATCCGCCTTCGCCAGCGGCTGGAACGTGATCTTCAGCAAGAAGACGCTGGAAGAGAATAATTACGATCTCCGCAAGGTCTTTAACATCCCTGGCACCGGTCCCTTTAAGACGCAACGGCGGGTCGAGAATGAAGTCTGGGTGATGGAGAGAAACCCAAACTACTGGAACAAAGGCCTCCCATACCTCGATGGCATCGAAGTCTACCATCTCTTGCCATTTTCACCGGAGCTTGGGTCCGCCATTCTGTCAGGGAGAGTGGATTACGCCCGCGCGCTCGACCCGGCGACCGCCCGCAAGGCGGCTGCGACTCCCGGCCTGTCCACAGCCAAATTCTACCAGAGCGTGATTCATGCGACCTGGATGAATGCCCAAAGGAAGCCTTTCGATGATCCGCGTGTCAGGCGCGCCATGCATCTGCTGTTCGAGAAGCAGGTGCTCGTGGACGTCGTGAAGGATGTCGCCCCACTGATGACGGGAGGATTCATCTATCCGTTTTCCGAGTTCGCCACGCGCAAGGACCAACTCGCCAAGCGGGTCGGCTATCAGGATGATCCCGGCGCCGCGATCAAGGAGGCTAAATCGCTGTTGGCCGCTGCCGGCCAGAGCAGCATGCGATCACTGGATTTTATGGTGCGGGACCTCAACCATCATAAGCTATTTGGCCAGGCCATCGAGGCAATGTTAAGGGAAGTCGGTATTCAATCCAACCTGCGGACGGTGGTCGAATCGGTTTGGTTCGGTGACGCGGCGGCCGGCAACTACGATTTGGCCGTTGGCGCCATCGTTTCAACCTTGGTTGACCCTTCCGATTACTTCAACGCCTGGTACCGCACCAATGGGCCGCAGAACTACTCGTTCTGGCACAATGCCGAGTTCGACAAACTCGCCGATCAGATCGACGTCGAAGTCGATACCGGCAAGCGTATGGCGCTGATCCGGCGAGCCGAAGACCTCATGGAACAGGATCCTCCGTTGGTGCCGGTTGCATGGGAGAATATCCTCGACGTCTGGTACAACTACGTGAAGGGCCACAATCCGAAAGATTATTTCGGCATCTACGACGTAGTCCGGTTCGACACGTTCTGGCTGGACAAGGCCTGACAGTCTTTGTCGTCGGCAGCAAAGCCACAGCTTGATGCCATCACCTGGTCTGCTCGGCGCCTCGCGAACGTCTGGAATCGGTGTTGACCGGCCGATACGCCAGCGATCGACGAATGCTCAGGATTGCCCCTTACCGGCCACCGAGTCATTGTGCTCCGGCGTGAAGCGGGGTGAGCGTACCTTATTGTCGGTGTAGCGCGATCTGAATCGCGCTGGCCACCGGAGAAGCCCGTGCTGATGTTACGACGCGACCTCCTCAAGACTCTCGCCGCCGCCGGGACCTTGGCTGCCCTCGGAAAAAGCGCGCCTGCGGCCCCGCCGGGATGGCGCCAGTTCGAGATCACCTACAAAGTGACACTACGGAGCCAGAAGACTCCGGTGCGGGTCTGGATTCCGGTGCCGCAGGATGCCCTGGACTATCAAAAGGTTCTCGAACTGAGCTGGCGATCGCCTGCCGCGGCATCTTTACTCTGGGAACCGGCATCTCGGGCGCCGATCGTCTCGGCGGCTTGGTTGGATCCGGCAATGCCGCGCGAGATCGAGATCACCGCGCGCGTCGCGACGCGTGACCGCACCGGGTACTGTCCTGACGCTTCGCCTAAAGAGTTGGCCGAGTATCTGCGCCCGACACCCAGTTCGCCCACCGACGGCACTGTGCTGGCCAAATCGCGCGAGATTGTTGGCTCACGTACTGCGGCACTCGACAAGGCCCGGGCGATCTATGACTGGATTGTCGACAACACGTTTCGGCGCACTGAAACGCGTGGCTGCGGTCTCGGCAACATCGCGTTTATGCTGGAGAGCGGCGACATGGGCGGCAAATGCGCCGATATCAACTCGCTGTATGTCGGGCTAGCGCGGGCAGCCGGGTTGCCTGCGCGAGACTTCTTCGGCATCCGCGTTGCGGCCTCGGCGGTGTCGAAATCGCTCGGAAAATCGGGCGAAATTACAAAGGCACAGCATTGCCGCGCCGAGGTGTTTATCGAAGACAAAGGATGGTTGCCGGTTGACCCGGCGGACGTTCGAAAGGTCGTTCTTGAAGAGGAA
Organism: Allostellaceae bacterium; assembly: GCA_045802495.1. Lineage (GTDB taxonomy): Bacteria > Pseudomonadota > Alphaproteobacteria > ATCC43930 > CGMCC-115725 > AP-15. Next base: position 3,131 of record JBJMQW010000051.1, read on the forward strand.
CTGGCTGTCGACAGTGAGAAGGTGAGGGCGTTGCGAGAACGTCTGTTCGGCAATTGGGAGATGAATTGGGTCGGCTTTAACTACGCACGCGACTTCACGCTGCCAGGACAAAAGGACGGACCGATCGGTTTTCTGATGTATCCCTACGCCGAATCTGCCGACGGGACTGTCGACTCACTCGAACCGGCGAGTTTCGCCTACTCCATTTTTGCGCGGGAGATTGTCTGACACCGCCCGGCACCAACTCGGTTGGAGCCCGCAGCCCTAGGAAGCGCGTCTCGCCTAATGGGGTGTGCCCGCGCGGTTGCCCGGATTTTCAAACGTTGGGATCCTCAACTGGCCGCTTACGGCGGTTTGAGCCGCCCGGCCGCGGTGCGCGAGCGCGTATTGTTGCTCCATTGCAGCCGTTGCCCGACTACGCCGGAAAGTCTCGGGTGGGTGGCTCCGGGTCATTCGCTACAATTGATTGCTCAGTCTTGCGGGGTGCGGCGAATGGCTATAAATTGAATGAAACGAATAACAACGGCCTCAACAGGGCAGAGGGGAG
>JBJMQW010000052.1:0-6343 GCA_045802495.1 Allostellaceae bacterium
AACTCTGATCCCATCATCTATGTGCCGCCCCCTGCAACACCAGAAACGAGCGTCAATTCCGGGTCCAAATGCGAAATCCCATCGGCGGATGCCGCTTTGCCGAGATTTTCTCTGAACGGGTTCAAGGGGCGACAGACTCACCGCATCATATTCTGGGGCGAGAAAGCGTCGTTGGCGGAGGTCGTCGAACCGATCGCAAAGGAGATCGGCGGCGAGATGCTCCTGAACGTCGGGGAAAGCGGTGACACACACATCTATGAGGCCGCCAAACGCATTGCCGAGGACGGTCGGCCCGCCGTCATTCTTTACTTCTCAGACTTCGATCCGAGCGGCTGGCAGATGCCGATTTCCGTTGGGCAAAAACTACGGGCAATGCGGGATCTCCATTTCCCCGATATAAAATTCAAGCTCCACAAAGTCGCCATGACGCAGGAGCAGGTTCGGGAATTGGGGCTGCCGTCTTCACCATTAAAGTATACTGAGAAGCGGGCGCAGAAATGGCGGGAGGCGATGGGGCATGAGCAGACCGAAATCGATGCGATGGTCGGACTACATCCCGAGGCGTTGCGCGCCGCGATCTGCGAGGCCATCCGCCCTTATTATGACAACAGCCTCGCCACGCGGGTGCTGCAGGCCGAAGCCATGTGGCTACGGGATGCCCGGGCCGCATTGGAAGCCAACCACGACTATCAGGCGGGGAAAGATCGGATCGAGGACGCCAGACAGGTGGCCGATGATGCAGCGATCGAGATGAATGAAGAACAAGCCAAACTTGCCCAGATCCTGGAGACCAGCGTCCCGCCCGTGCCCGATTTGCCAAAAGCCGAGCCGGAGGGTCTCGAGCAGCAGGCGCTAGTCGACAGCGATGAGGATTTCGTCACTGCCTCGCAGCGGTTGCAGCGGCACAAAGCACTCGATGATGACGACGAATAAAGGAAGATACCGCAACCGTCCCTCGATCTAGCCGTCGGCGAACCGAGCATTCCGCCACAGCGGCCAAGCACCCGATGGGCGGCGACGGTGACCGGGCGCTCATGAACGTGTAGGGGGTTAGCATCCGGCAAGTGCCGCGGTTGGACCGGATCAGGCCGCAGCGGGTTGGGGCTCGGGATGCTTCCAATGCCAGGGCAACAGTTCGTGCAGTTTAGCTGCCGTGTGATCATTGATCCGGCGGAGCACATCGGCGAGCCAGGCTTGCGGATCAACGCTGTTCAACTTGGCGGTCTCGATCAACGTAAACATCGCGGCGGCACGTTCCCCACCTCGATCGGAGCCGGCGAATAACCATGCGCGGCGGCCTATTGCAATTCCGCGTAAAGCGCGCTCGGCAGCGTTGTTACTCAGACAGATCCGTCCGTCATCGAGAAACCGCGTGAAGGCCGGCCAGCGCTTCAACATGTAGTCGATGGCTTTGGCGGTGTCGGCGTGACGCGACAGCCGGGCGCGCTCGGTCCGCATCCAGCTTTCCAATGCGACAACCAGGGGCTTGATCCGTTCCTGTCGGACGGCATGCCGCTGATTGGGCGCGGTGCCGTTGATCTCGCGCTCTGCAGCGAAGATCTCGTCGATGCGACGAACCGACTCGATCGCCAGTGGCACCTGTCTCAGATCGGCCAGCACAAAGAACTTGCGCCGAGCGTGAGCCCAGCACGCCGCTTCCGTAACCGGCTGGGGACTTCGCTTCGCCTCGTACAATTCGCCGAACCCGGCATAGGCGTCGGCCTGCAGAGTTCCGGTCCAGCCCGAGAGATGCCGGCGCGGATGCTCGCCGCCGCGGTCGCGCGAGTAAAAAAACATGGCCGCCGCGGGATCGTTGCCGCCAAACGGGCGGTCATCCCGGACGTAAGTCCACAGCCGTCCAGTCACGGTCTTGTTTTTGGCCAGCACCGGCACGGTCGTGTCATCGCCGTGGATCCGGTCGGCGGCCAGCACATGGCGGCGGATCAGCTCGACGAGCGGTGCCAGTGTGGCGCTGCACGCCCCAACCCAGTCGGCCAAGGTCGACACGTCCAGCTCGATGCCTTCGCGGGCATAGACGTCACTTTGCCGATTGAGTGGCTGGTGCTGGCCGAATTTGGCATAGAGGATCATCGCCAATAGGCTGGCTCCCGCACGGGCGCGGGCAATGGCATGGAACGGTGCCGGGGGCTGAGTGATTTTCTCGCAAGACCGGCAAGTGAATTTCTCGCGCACCGTCTGGATCACCTTCCATTGGCGCGGCACGACCTCCAGGGTCTCGGTTACGTCCTCGCCGAGCTTCGCCAACCTGCCACCGCAGAGCGGGCAGGCGCAGGGAGCCGGAACAACGACCCGCTCACGCGGGAGGTGCGCCGGCAACGGTGCGCGCACCGGTCGCCGGCGGGTGAAGCTTTTGACATCAGTGTCGGCGGTCTTCTCCTCAGCTGTGACGGCGTTCTGGCTGGTTTCCGCCTCGAGCTCCTCGAGCTGCAATTCCAACTGGTCGAGCAGATTGCGACCGCGCTCGGAAGACTGGCCGTATTGTTCACGCCGCAGCTTAGCGATCACCAGCTTCATATGCGCGATAATCGCCTCGGCACCCGATACGCGGGCCTCAGCTGCGGCCAGTTCTTCGCGTTGTCGAAGGATCAGCGCGTGCGCGTCGGCAAGATCAGTGGGGAGCGGCAGAGGAGTCGACACGCCCCCGGTTCTGCCACATCACGGAGTGTCCCGCCTCTCTCAACCACAGGGTGAGTCAAAAGGTCGCGGCCTCCGATACCTCAGTGGCAGGGCTCAGCCGGCGACCTCCGGCCGCCAAGTGAAAACCGGGTTCCGCCAGTCGATCCCGTCAAGCATATAGGCCAACTGCGCCGCGCTGATCGCGACCACCCCGTCGGCCGGTGACGGCCAGATGAACCGCCCGCGCTCCAACCGTTTGGCGTAGAGCGACATACCGATGCCGTCATGCCAGACGATCTTGAGCAGGTCCCCGCACTTCACGTCATTCAGCATACCGATCGCAATTTGTTGTGGTGGCGTACCCCTGGCATCCCCTTCATGGCCAGCAAGTTCGCGTTTATGGTCGACAGGGGCGTGCCGGCCGTCAGATCCTCTACATCGAGGTCCGGCCGGGGCTCTCGCGTGAGATCCCGGCATGGATGTGCGATGCCGCGGTTTGTGCAGCGATCTCTGTGGGCAGCGCGAGGATCGCGATAGATGCGCTGACTGAATTGCGGGTTGTTCTCGACACCCGTTCGGCCGGGCGGCCTCGCGGCGGATCATTGAACTCCTCGATGGCAATGGAGGGTTCAGATGAGACGTCGCTTCCGCAATCAACTGGTCCTCGATCTCGATCGCGGCGGAAGGAGGCTCCCGACAACAGTAGCACCGGATGGCCTGCTACAGGCGCTGGCCGATCTGCTGCTCGAAGCCCTCGACAAACAAAACAGAGCGATACTGGCCGAGCCGGAGGCGTGTGATGCATCCCAAGATCACGTCTGAGCACCTTGGCCGCGGCGCCATAGTCTATATCCGCCAGTCGACCATGGGGCAGGTCGCCGAGCATACCGAGAGCCAACGGCGGCAATACGCGCTGGCCGATTCGGCACGCACGTACGGATTTGCTTCGGTCACAGTGATCGACGACGACCTCGGCCGCTCCGGATCTGGTTTGGTGGAGCGCCCTGGTTTCCAGAAATTGGTGGCGTCTGTCTGTTCGGGCTCGGCCGGCGCCGTGTTTTGCATCGAGGCGTCCCGCCTTGCTCGGAACGGCCGAGATTGGCACCACCTGATCGATCTGTGCGCTCTCGTTGGCACGCTGGTGATCGATCCGGACGGTACGTACGATCCTCGCCTGGTCAATGATCGCCTTCTCCTGGGGCTGAAGGGGACGATGTCCGAGTACGAGCTGAGCCTGCTGCGCCAGCGCGGAATAGCGGCGCGGGATTCGAAGGCGCTGCGGGGCGAGCTGCAGTTCATCCTCCCGCCCGGCTATTGCTGGAACGAGATCGGGCAAATCGAGATGGACCCAGATGAGCGCGTCAGCGGGGTCATCCGGCTCTTGTTCGACAAGTTCCAGGAGCTCGGCAGCGCTCGGCAAGTCCTGCTTTGGGCACAGGATCAGGCGCTGCAACTGCCGACCACCCGGCGCAATAACAGCAGCGTGTGCAAAATCGAGTGGCGGCCGGCGGCCTACCACACGGTACTGCAGATCTTCAGGCACCCAGTCTATGCCGGCGCCTATGTCTTCGGCCGCACAACGCAGCGCACGCGCATCGTCGACGGGCGCGCCCGCAAGACCACTGGCCATTCGAAGCCGATGGCCGCTTGGAACGTCCTGCTGCGCGATCACCACTCTGGCTATATCAGCTGGGAACAGTACGAGGAGAACCAAAAGCTGATCTCGGAGAACGCCCATATGCAGCGTCGGACCGATCGCAAGTCGGCCCGCGGCGGCCGAGCCTTGCTGACCGGATTGGTGCGCTGCGGCCGTTGCGGCCGCACGATGCGGGTGTTCTATGGCACGCAATCGGGCCATGCTCACCGCTACCATTGCCGCGGCGACGACAGTCACGTTGGCGGATGGCTCTGCATCGGCATCGGTGGTGTCCGGATCGATCGCGCCGTCGCCGCGCAGATCGTCGAGGCCGTCTCGGAGCACGCGATCGAAGCCGCGATCCAGGCCGCCGATCAATCGATAAGGGGCGACAATGAGATCCGACAGGCGCTCTGCCGGGAGCTCGAGGAAGCGCGTTACGAAGCCTTACTGGCTGCCCGCCGCTATGAGGTCGTCGATCCCACCAAACGGCTGGTTGCGCGCGAACTCGAAACCCGGTGGAACACGGCGCTGGAGAGGGTCGCCCATCTCGAGGACCGCATCGCCCGGCATGATGTCGCCGCGGCGCTTTGTCCCAAGGTCGATCGCGCCGCGCTGATGGCGCTTGCCCGCGACTTGCCGACGACGTGGAATGCACCGGGCACCGACGCCAGAACGAAGCAGCGGATCACTCATATCCTGATCCGGGAAGTCGTGCTCGACCGTGATGATGCGACCAACGAGGCGCTTGTCACGATCCATTGGAACGGCGGGCGTCATACCGAATTGCGCGTCTTGCGCGTGCGGACTGGACGCTACCCAGCCGATCGCCACCCGAGCCCGGTGGAGGTCATCCGCAAGCTCGGCGGCCAATTGCCCGATCGCGAGCTTGCCGTGACAATGAACCGGATGCGGTGCAAACCCGCCGACGGCAACGCCTGGACCACTGTTCGGGTGCGCGAGCTTCGCGAGCGGCTCGGGATCGGCTCCTTCGATCCGACCTTACCGCGCGTCGAAACGATCAGCGCCGACGCGGCCGCGGTCCGGCTCGGCATCTGCGTCGGCTCGGTACACAAGCTCATCCGCAAGGGCGTGCTTCCCGCGACGCAGCTGATGCAGTCCGCACCCTGGCAGATCCCCGTCGCCGCGCTCGAAACCGAGGCCGTCACGACAGGTGTCCGCGAAATCGTCGGCCGTCGCCCGAAGTTCTACAAGCGCTTTCAAGAAGATAAAACGCTTCGGCTCCCAGGATTCTGAACGGAAGGATGCACTATGTCGCGCGGTCCCCTCTGGCGCCTCTAAAGACGTAAAGATCGCCCGCATGCGGGTCGCGGCCCAATACCTGCTGCACCTGCAGCGCCAGCCCATTCATGCCTTTGCGCATGTCGGTCCGGCCGACCGCCAGCCACACCCGAACCCCGCTCCGAACCGGGACCGGGATCATCGTCGCGCCAGCGCCTCGACGACAGCAGCGGCCAAAGCAGGCGATATCGAAGACGGGATTCGGACATGGGCGTTGCCCACGAAATCGATCTCGATCGCCGGCACAGGCGCTATGGCGAGACCATCGCCAGCCGGCGCCACCAGCACCCGAGCAAAGCCATTCGCCGCGGCCCGAAGATCCCGGCGCCAGCGGTAGATCAAACTCGGTGTTACGTCCGCCTGACGCGCCACATCTCGCACCGCTGCACCCGGCTCGAATGCCGCTGCCACAATCGCCTGCTTCTGCTCGATGCTCCACCGACGGCGACGCTCGGGACCAGACAGCACCTCGATACTTGCCATTGCACCGTCTCTTGCACCGGTGCAAACACCGGTGTTTGCACCACCGCGCAATTACGCCAGATCAGACGATCGATAAAAGACGGCCTTAGCCAGAGGGGTACTGTAGGGGCGTTCACGAGGCGGATGCTCCGATAAGCGCGCCTCTCTGACTTAAATTGAGGGTGCTGACAACAATATAGGGATCGCGACCGAGCCGCCCCTGTCCCCCTGGGCGGCGCGGAAGCTCTAGAGCCCCGTCGCTGGCCGCCCGGGGCTTTTCTTTTTTGGGGGGCGTAGGCGTCACGC
>JBJMQW010000053.1:0-20354 GCA_045802495.1 Allostellaceae bacterium
ATCGAGGATCGCGATGCCAATGCTGCCGCCGAGCACGCGCATCAGCGCGCGCAGCGCGGTTCCCTGGGTCATGATGTGGTGCGGCAGGCCCGACAGCGCGAGCAGGTTGAGCGGCACGAAGGTGCAGCCGAGCCCAAAGCTCTGCGTGAACCCGGCCCTCAATATCGGCCCGGACCCCATGTAGAGCGAATAGCCGGTCATCTGCCACAGCGAGGCCGCAGTCATCAGAAACCCGACCAGGATGAAGAGGCGATTGTCGACCCGGTTGATCATGCGGGCGACAATGAACATCGCCAGCATCGTGCCGAAGCCACGCGGCGCCATCATCCACCCGGCGTCGAACACCGGGTAGTTCATCAGCTCCTGCATCATCGACGGCATCAATGCCAGCGTGCCGCTGAGGATCATGCCGACCCCGAACATCAAGAGGCTGCCGGCGACAAAATTTGGGCTCTTCAAAAGTTCGCGATTGACGAACGAGCGCTCGCCGGCCGTCATCGTGTGGACGATCAGCAGGTAGAAGCACAGGGCGGCGACCGTCGCCTCGATCCAGATTTCGGTCGAGTGGAACCAGTCCCTGATCTGGCCGCGGTCGAGCATCAATTGCAATGAGCCGACGCCGAGGCTCAGCATCGCGAAGCCGAGCATGTCGAACTGCTCGCGCCGCATCGGGCGAGAGGGGCGGATGAAGGCGAAGATGCCGAGCGCGCACAATGCCCCGACCGGCAGGTTGACGTAGAAGCACCAGCGCCAATCGAGGTTCTCGGTCAGCCAGCCGCCGAGGGTCGGGCCGATGATCGGCCCCATCATCGCGCCGGTGCTAAAGATCGCCATCGCGTAGCCGTGGCGCTCGCGCGGATAGATCGTAAACAGCGTGGCCTGCCCCAACGGCACGAGCCCGGCCCCGAACACCCCTTGCAAGACGCGGAACAGCACGAGCTGCGAAAGGGTCGCCGCGGCCCCGCACAACGCCGAGGCGAGGGTGAACCCGCCGACCGAAATCAGAAAGATGTATTTCACGCCAAAGCGGCCGGCGAGCCAGCCGGTCAGCGGCATCATGATCGCCGACGACACGATGTACGACGTCAATACCCAGGAGATCTGATCCTGCGACGCCGACATGCTGCCCTGGATGTGCGGCAGGCAGACATTGGCGATCGTCTGGTCGACGCCCTGCATGATGCAGGCGGAGATGATCGTCGCCGTGATCGCGCCGCGGTTGGGCACCGGCGGGGTACGTTCTCCGCTCACCCCGCACGCCTCCGTTGCGGCTCCGTCAATGAGGACGCCAAGAATAGCCGCAATTGCATCGTAATATGAAGCTGCGCCCGGCGAGACGTGCGAGTAGGGGAACTTCGATACGATGCGGCAGCGCACTCGGGCATCGTACGCGCCGGCTCAGCGTCGCGGCGGATGGCGATGGCCACAACTTTTACGAGATACCCGCTGTTGATTCGCTGCAGATGCAGCGGGACCCTAAAATAGGCTCAACGATGGGTTGCATCCCACTTGCATCCTCTGCGCGGTCAGAGTGCGCGGCCGCTGGTCAGCCGAGCCCCTTCTCCAGGAGGTCGAGCGCTGCGATCGAAAAGACGCGCATGTTGTCGACACGATCGCTCTTCCCGGTCTCGACAGTGATCGAGCGCTCGCTATTTGGGCCAATGACTGCGATGCATGAGTGCCCCGCTGCATGCCCGTAGCGGCTGCCGGTCGGCCCGGCGGTCCCCGTCTCGCCGACCGACCAGGTGGTGGCGAGCTTGCCACGGATCTTGCGGGCAAAGAGCAAGGCGTAAGCCTCGGTCGACGGCGTGATGCCGGTCAGCTCCTGCTCGGTCACCTCGAGCAGCGCGGCGCGCGACTGCCGGGTGTAGACAACCGCGCCCCCCATGAAATAGGCCGACGCGCCGGGGATCGCCAGCAACGCCGCCGAGATCAGGCCGGCGGTCGAGGATTCGGCGATGCTGATCGTCTCGCCGCGCGCCTTCAACCGAGCCGCGATCCGCTCTGCCTGGGGCAACAATTCGTCGATCATGCTGTGCACTCCTCCGGTAACCCACTCCGACCCGATCGGTCCGGCGCGCCCATACCAGCACAGATCCTCCTAGCAGGTCCACTACGGGCGGCGTTAGACTCCCGCGCTACCAAGGAGGAAACGATGCCGACAATGCGCCCGACACCCGATCTGACCATGCATTACGAAGTCAATGATTTCACCGATCCGTGGCGCGACAAGGAAACGATCCTGCTGCTGCACGGCAATGCCGAGGGCAGTGCCGCCTGGTATGGTTGGGTCCCGCATCTCGCGCGCCATTACCGGGTCGTGCGCCCGGACATGCGCGGCTTTGGCGCCTCGACGCCGATGCCGGCGGACTATCCGTGGACGCTCGACGCGCTGATCGACGACTTCACGCGGTTGATGGACGTGCTGGAAGTCAGCCGGTTCCATCTGGTCGGCGCCAAGATCGGTGGGACGATCGCGCGGGCCTTTGCGGCGCGCCGGCCCGAACGGGTGATTACCCTGACCGTAGTCGGCACGCCGCCGCCGATGCGGGAGGGCGCCGCCGAACGCGCCCCCGAGCTCGCCGACGAATTCCAAACACAGGGTGTCGAGCATTGGGCGCGACGCACGATGGCGGGGCGGCTCGGCAGCGAATTTTCCCCGGAGGGGGTGGAGTGGTGGATCAAGTTCATGGGGCGGACCGCGGTCTCGACCCAGATTGGCTTTATGAAGACGATCGCCTGCGCCGACATTCGGGCCGATGTGCCGAAGATCCAGTGCCCGACGCTCGTGATCACCACCGACGGTAGCGGGCTCGCCTCGGTCGACCAGACCCGCGCGTGGCAGCAGCAGATCCCAAATTCGACATTGCTGGTGTTGCCAGGCAACTCCTATCACGTCGCCGCCAGCCACGCCCCCCGCTGCGCCGAGGCGACCCTCGACTTCATCGCGCGCCACTAGCAGGTTGCGGAAAAATGCAGGAAGGTCGTCATTCCGGGGCGCGGGCTTTGCCCGCGAGCCCGGAACCCAGGAACACGGACCAGAGAAATCAACAGCGTGGCCTGTGTTCATGGGTTCCGGGCCCGGCCCTGATGGGCCGCCCCGGAATGACACGCGAGTTTTTTAGCACCCTGCTGGTGTGGTTGAAGGTCAGCGCACCTTGCGTTCGTTGACGCGGGTTGCCGTCGACGGGTTGTTGCGATCGTCGCGCCAGGTGGGGTGCGTGAAGTGGATCACAAAGTCGCCGTTATAAGAGACGACGGCATTGTCAAACACCAGGCGGCCAATGCGCCGCCAATTGGTGAAGCTGCGCCGCTGGAAGAAATTGGGCCCCTTGGTTGAGCCTTCGTCCGTAACTTCGATGTGAAAGGTCAATGTGCGTTTGGGGACGGGATCGCCGGGGTCGTAAATCTGCGCCATGATTTCATCGCGAAAATCCAGCGCTGCCCCAGATATTCTCGGCTGGCCGGGGTCTACGAGGAGGCGCATAAAGGCAGGCGCCTGTGTGGGCTCGCCCTCTGGTTTGCCGAGTTCGGCGATCTGGTAGAGCTGCCTCTGCGTCGGCTCCTTGTCGGTCTTGCCAAAGAAGATTGCTTCGACGAGCAGCACCGGCACGCCAAAGCCGCGGCGCCAGCTGGTGGTATTGGGCGCGTTGAGCAGCTGGGCGTCGTTGATGTAGTCGGTGCGGTCGCCGCCGATATCCTCCTGAGTGATGAAATTGGCGGTGCGCAGAGGCTCGCTGTGGTTTGGATCTGCAGTCGGAAAGAGCTTGCCGACCAGCGACAAGGACCGCTCGTGGCCTCGTCGCGTCTCCGTGCAGCAGGTCGAGTAGCGGCCGACCACCAGCGCCCGGCTGTCGCGCCGGAAATAGCCGGAATAGGGGTTTTGCTCGAAGATCTCCCACAGACCGGTGAGGCAAACGCCGTTCGGGTGGATGAGGCGGCGGTAGCCTTTGCGGTCGGCGCCCCACCGCAAATCGGCTGATGAATCGACGGCCCTCGCCACCGCCTGCCGAAACAGATGCGGCGGCCCGAACGGCAGAACCCCGCGCAGCACGCCCGTCAAGTTCACGCTGTAGACAGGCAACGCCGGCTCGCCGCTGCCGCCCCAGACCTTTTGATATGGATTGGCGAACAGCGCGTCCCACACCTCGGAGAAGCGCGATCCCCGATAGGCGCGATCCTCCGCGGTGACCTCCTCAGTCCCGAAATATTCCGGGTCCATGGCGATGCCCCGCCAGCGCACAGTTCCTGCTCGGGGCGAGGATGCCACGCCCCGAGAAAACTGGCATCAGGAAAACGTCAACGCAAGCGCGGTTGCACTTTCTCGCAGAGCAGCTGCATCGAGCGCATCACCCGTTCGTGCGCGATCAGGCCGCCGGTGTTGAGTTCGGCGAGGATGCCGGCAAGGCCGAGCTGGTCTCTGAGGCTTGCGAGATTGTCGGCGACGATCTCCGGCGTGCCGACGATTGCGCGGCCGCGGCGCGCCTCGTCCCAGGTCAGCGTCTGCAGCCGCTGGGCGCCTTCTACCCGGCGCTCCGTGTCGAAGATGCCGGGGCGATTGGCGGATTCCTCGAGCCGGGCGCCGAGATAGCGGTAGAAGTTCATCAGGCTTTCTTGGGGATCGGACAGCGCCTGGTCGATGGTGTCGCCGACATAAACCGGGGCGCGTAAATACACCTCACCCTCGCCTGGGTGACCGGCGGCCTTCCAGGCGTCGCGGTAGATGCGTACATTGGGCAGCACCTCGTCAAACGTGCCGCGCCGGGCGCCCACAAAGATCCCAAAGCCGTGCTTTGCCGCGGAAACAAACGACTCCTCACGGTTGGCCGCAATGCGGATCGGCGGATGTGGCCTGCTGTATGGTTTGGGCACGATGCAGACGTTTTCGTAATTGTAATACTTGCCGGCAAAGGAGAACCTCTCCTCGGTCCAGGCGCGCTTGACTATTTCGAGGACTTCAGCAAAGCGCTCCGTGCTCTCGCCATAGGGGATGCCGTAGGCCTCGTAAGCGCGGGGAAAGCCGCTTCGGCCGACACCGAAAATCAGCCTCCCATGGCTAATGTGATCGACGGTCGCGGTGTCTTCGGCCAGACGCAATGGCTGGCATAACGGCAGAACCTGAACCCCAGTGCCGATTTTGATGTTCTTGGTGCGGGCGGCAATCGCGCTGGCGATCGTCATCGGCACCGAGCACACCGAACGCTCGGGCGCCATGTGGATCTCGGCGAGCCAGATGGCGTCGAGACCCCAGCGCTCGGCGGCGTCGACCTGCTCGAAAGCGGTGTCGAAGGCCTCCGCCTCACTCTGCCCCGGGCGCCGCTGAAATTCGTGAAACACGCCGAATTCGAAACTCATCGAAGGACCTCCTGCTACTTTGCCGCCAAGACCTGCATTTGCGGCTCGCCGGCAAAGGCCGGCATGATGTCGCGGGCGAAGCGGCGGATCTGTTCGCGCGAGCCGCCAAAATTGATGATGACGTATTCGACGCCGCCCTGCCGCAGCCGCTCGAGCTTGCGCATGATCTCGTCGGGGGTGCCGAAAAGGGCGCTTTCGGCGCTTTCGTGCCGCGCCTCCTTTTCGTCGTCGAGGATGTAGCGGGTGCGCGTCTCGCCATCCGGCTGGCGCGCCAGCCTGTTGATCCGCATGTGTCCTTGGTAGCGCCGCTCGATTGCAGCCGCCTTCTCGGCCTCGTCCTCGGTGATATACACAGCGCGGGCAACGCCGACCTCCATCGGATTGTACGGCCGGCCTAGCGCCGTCACCTCGTTGCGGAATTGGGCGACTTGATCGAGGGTCTCTTCAGCGAGCGAGTGTTGGCCGAGCAGCATGTTATAGCCGCGCCGGACGACCTCGCTGACCGAGTTTGCGCTGCCGGCCCCCATCCAGAGCGGCGGATGCGGTTTCTGCGCCGTTGGCGGCTCAACGACGATGTCGTCGAACTGCCAATACTTGCCCCGATGCGAGAACGGCGTTTCCGAGGTGAAGGCTTTGGTGATGACGTCCACCGCCTCCTCAAAGCGAGGCTCGGCCTCTTCCAAAGGTATGCAGAAGCCGGCGAATTCGTTGTGCCGGTAGCCTTTGCCGATCCCGAAATCAAGCCTGCCGCCGGATAACAGGTCAAGCGTCGCCGCCTGCTCAGCCAACAGCACCGGGTTGTGCCACGGCAGGACCAGCACCGCCGTGCCGAGGCGCAAATGCGTGGTGCGCGCGCCGAGCCAGGTCAACAGGTTGAGGCTCGCCGACACCTGTCCAAAGCCGGTGAAATGGTGCTCGACCAGAAAGGTGCTGTAATAGCCGAGCGCCTCGGCTTCGACATTGTTCTCGATGAACTCGCGGAAGCCCTGACTGCTGTCGGTGTCGGGACCGCTGCGCCTAGCTTGGGCACTGCCAAACAATCCAAACCGCATTTTCTTCTCCTAACCTGAAGCACCCCTCTGGATCGGCCCGGAAAGTCCTTCGAGAAGCTGCTCCGCAGCTTCCTCAGGATGAGGACTTTCCTTGATGCCGTCAAAGATGCCCCTCATGCTGAGGAGCGCCCGAAGAGCGCGTCTCGAAGCACGCTCGGTGCGGATGCAGGGCTCATTGATGCGCTACCGCCAGAATTCGCGCGAGGCGAGGCGCGCGCCCTCAGCGAGGCTCGAAAGCTTTGCCCAGACCACGCTGGGATCGACGGCGGCCTGGCCGACCCAGGTGCCGTAGCCACAGTCGCTTCCAGCAATGACGTTGTCGCGGCCCATGAGCCTCGCATAGCGGCCGATGCGCTGGGCGATCAGCTCTGGGTGCTCGATAAAGTTGGTCTTCGATTCGATCACGCCGGGGATCAATACTTTGCCCTCCGGCAGCTTTACGTCTTCGAACACCGTCCATTCATGCGCGTGCCGCGGGTTGGCCGCCTCAAAGGACAGACCGCTCGGCTTTGCCAAAAACACGGTCTCGATGATTTCTTTGAGTGGCACGTCGCAATGATGTGGCCCTTCGTAATTCCCCCAGCACAGGTGCAAGCGCAGCCGGTCCGCCGGGATATTGGCCAATGCGTAATTGAGCGCCTCGATGTGCAGCCGCGCCTTCTTGCAAAACTCGGCGATGCTCAGCGCGGCGTATTGGATGTGCCGGCCCATTGCTAGATCGGGGCAGTCGATCTGCAGGATGAAGCCGGCCTTGGCGACAGTTTCGTATTCCGGCCGCATCGCCTCGGCGATGGCGTAAAGATAGGCTTCCTCGGTCGGGTAATGGCCATTGTAAAAGAACAACGAGACAACACCCGGGGAGGCGGCGCTGAGGAAGGCCTCCGGCACATCGACCTGCGCCAGCGCAGCTTTCAAATGATCGACGTCCGTCTCGGCCGCCGCAGGGTCGCGAAGCTTGATCGGGCCATCGCAGCCGGGTGTCTTGCGCCGCGCGCGGCCGGGGTCGCCAAAGACCCGCCGGGCGAACTCCGGGAAATCGACCAGGTCCTGGTAGACGAGCGGGTGGCTCTCGCCGCCAAAGCCGTCGAGCCGGTCCTTGATGTAGGTGGCGTAGCTCGGCTTGCTCATCTCGCCGTCATTGACGACGTCGATGCCGGCCGCGACTTGTTTGGCGACGACCTCGGCCACCGCAGAGCGGATGCGTGCGTTGAGCGCCGCCGGATCCACGGGCACTCCTTCTTCCTTGGCGAACATCGTGCGCACCAGATCCTCCGGCCGCGGCAGGCTGCCGGTATGCGTCGTCAGAAAGCGCTCGGTGCTGCGGTTCATGATTGGGTTCTGCTCAATGGAGCCTTGGCATCACCTTCTCGCAGAGCAGCTGCAATGACCGTGTCATCGGCTCCGGCGGGATCAAAGCACCAAAATTCAATTCTGCCAGGATCCCGTTGAGGCCCAGCTCCTCGTGCAATTGCTGCAAGCGGTCGCCGACATACTCCGGACTGCCGATGATCACCTTGTCGCGCCTGACCTCCTCATAGGAGATGGTCCGGACCGTCTGCGCCTCGGCCGCGCGGCGGCGATTGGGCGAATTTTCCAGCCGCGTGCTCAGAGTCCGGTAGCCGGACATGATGCTCGCTTCGGCTTCTTCCAACGCCTGCCGATCGGTATCGGCAATATGCAGGGTCAGCCGCAGATAAACCTCTCCCTCGCCAGGGTGCCCCGCCGCCTTGTGCGCTGCGCGATATGCGGCGAGGTGGGGGGCGAGCCCCGACAGCGAGCCGCTGCGGACTGCGACAAAGATCGGATACCCGGCCTCGCCAAGCGACGGAAATGTCTCCTCACTCGCAGCGGCGACGCGTATTGGCGGGCACGGCTGTTGATAAGGCTGAGGGACGGCCGACGCATTATTGAAGCTGTAGTATTTGCCCTCGTAGGAGAAGGTCGGCTGGGTCCACGCCCGCTTGACGATCTCGAGCGTCTCAAGAAACCGCTCGCGGCTTTCCGAATAAGGCACGCCGTAGGCAGCGTAGGATCGGGGGTTGCCGCTGCGCCCGACGCCGAAGATTAGCCTTCCGTTGCTGATCTGATCGATCGTCGCCGTCTCCTCGGCAAGACGCAGCGGGTGGCAGAGCGGCAGGACCTGGACGCCGGTGCCGATCTTGATGCGGCGTGTGCGGGCGGCAATGGCGCTGGCGACGGTCAGCGGCGCCGTCAATACGGAGCGGCGCGGCTGCTGGTGGATTTCGGCAAGCCAGATCGCGTCGAGGCCCCAGCGGTCGGCGGCTTCGACCTGGGCGAGTGCCTCCGCGAACGCCTCCGCCGGGGTTTGCTCCGGCCGGCAGTGGAATTCATGGTAGACGCCGATTTCCATGGGTCTTCTCCGTCGCGCATACCGCGCCAAGCCACGGTAATTTCGATCTGATTATCGTGCAAATACTGATTTCCGATCATCGCGATGCCGTCATGGCATGACAGCCACCCACCAATTCGGATTGACGTCGGCTTGCGCCGGTGGGCGGAATCTCCCGACCATGGAATTGCGCAGCCTGCACTACTTCGTCCGCATCGCCGAGCTCGGCAGCATCACCCGAGCCTCAGCCCATCTGCAGATCGCGCAACCGGCGCTCACCAGACATGTGCAACGGCTTGAAGACGAGCTCGACACGCCCCTGTTCACGCGCGCAAACCGGGGGGTGCGATTGACCGAAGCCGGTCAGAAACTGCTGGAAAATGCGCAGCGCATTTTGCGCGACGTCGAGCGGACGGGTGACGAGATCCGCGCGCACAAGACGCATCCCAGCGGCAAGATCATCCTCGGCGTCACGCCGACGCAGTGCCCGGTGGTGGTTCCGGCGCTGTTTGCCCGTATGCGGCAGCACTATCCGATGGTCGAGCTCAAGGTGGTCCACGCCGGCATGGTTCGCCTGGAGGAGTTCATCGTCGACGGCCGCGTCGACCTGGCGCTGTTGTCGGATATCTCGCGCAGTCGGTTGATCGTGTCGGCGCGGCTCGCCGAGGAGGAGATGGTGCTGGTCACCAAACCAGGGGCACGGCCGCAGGGGATCGTATCGGCCGAGGAGTTGAGCCGCACGCCGCTGATCCTCGGCGACGGGCTGCGCGCAGCGATGGATGTGTTGCTTGCCGGCCGCGGCATCGAGCTTCAGGTCGACACCGAGCTCAATGACCACGAGACGATCCGGCTGATGGTTCAGCAGGGTGTCGGCGCCTCGATCCTCCCCCATTCGTCGGTTTTCCGGGAGTGCGCGCGGGGGCTGGCGGAGGCGCACCGGATCACCGCTACTGGCATCTTCAGAACCCTGGCTCTCGGTGTGGCGGCGAACCGCAGCACCTCCTCGGCGCGCGAAGTGGTGGCGGAGATGGTAAGGCAAGTTCTTTTGGACATCGCTGCGGAGGGCAAGCTTCGCCCGCGGTTCCCCAAATCGGCCGCCAAAGCCCCGCCTCCAGGTCCCCCTGCGCGAAGACGGATCAAACTCGAGGCCTAACCGATAAGGAGGAACGCAATGACGATCGTCGATTCACAGATCCATCTCTGGGAGAACGCCCGGATGTCGCCGCAGCATCGGCAGATTCCAACCTATAATGTGGACGACGCATTGAGGGAGATGGCGGAAGCCGGTGTCGACGCGGCGGTGATCCATCCGCCCAGCACGCTCGGCGAGGCCGTCAACGTGCAGGCTGTCGAGGCGGTGAAGGCGCATCCGGACAAGTTCTGCATTCTCGGGCATTTCGACCTGCAAGCACCGAACCGAGACGAGATCGTCAGAAATTGGCGGCAACGGCCAGGGATGCTCGGCTTTCGCTTTACTTTCAATCAACCACACCAGGCGAGCTGGTGGCATGACGGCTCACTCGATTGGTTTTGGGCGGCCTGTGAGAGGGAGAAGCTGCCGATCGGCTTGCTTGCCGGCGGGCACATGTCCGATCTCGGCAGGATCGCCGAGCGCCATCCCGGCCTGCCACTGCACATCGACCATCATGGCCGCGGCGGTGGCGGCGGCAGCGGAACCGACGACGCTGCCTTTGCTAATCTTGATGAGATGCTGGTCTTGGCCAAATATCCCAATGTCGCGGTCAAGCTCTCCGGCGCGCCGAGCTATTCGAGCCAGCCCTACCCCTACCGCAACATCCACCAATATATCCGCCGGATCTTTGACGCTTTTGGCCCGCAGCGCTGCTTCTGGGGCACCGATATCACCCGCATGCCCTGCTCCTACCGGCAATGCGTGACGATGTTCACCGAAGAATTGCCGTGGCTGCAAGGCCGCGACAAGGAACTGGTGATGGGCGACGCAATCTGCGACTGGCTCGGCTGGAAACGCCCCGCCTGACGACCGGCGCCGCCGTTTTGGGCGGGGTCCATCCGCTTCATTGCGGGAGAGGGGCCGAAAGCAGCGAAGCAGGGTGGGGTTTCTGCACTAGCCGTCCAGGCTTTCAGCGCGACAGACGCCGCGAAGGTGATCGTCGCGATGATCGCAATGGCGGATTGGCTCGGTCTGAAAAGACCCCGTTGGCGTGGTGCGCCTTCTGATTTTGCGAGGCGCCGTTGGATGACGTGGTGGTGCGGACGGATCTGTGCCGGGAGACCGATTCAAGCGCCTTCGCTAAACGCGGATCGCCACGGCGTGCGACGTTGGGTGCGGTCCTGATTTTTACGGATGTCGGCACTCCGCCGGTGCCCTCTCTCATCGCTCAGACGCAAACTCCGTACATCAACCCCGAGCCATCATCCTTGACGCAACCTCGCTGTCGAATTACGGTTAATAAAGCCAGCGGAGACCGCGTTCTGCCGCGCGGCACAAGCGTTTATGCGCATACTCCCCACCCTGTTGAGCCGAGTGGCGGCTTTATGCCGCAGCGTCACGGGGACGAGGGTCGCAGCGACCCTGGTCGCGCTAACCGCGATCTTGCTCGCCGACGCGACTCCGAACGGCCCGCTGGCGAACCTGCGCAACTGGGTGTTTGACGCGTACGAGCGTTACTGGCCCATCTCGCGGCCAGCTTGCCGGACGTTAATCATCGATATCGACGGCGAATCCATCCGTCGCGTCGGGCAGTGGCCCTGGTCGCGCGACCGCCTTGCTCGAATGCTGGAGGTCGCGGCATCAGCACGGGTGATCGGGATTGACCTTCTACTCACGGAAGCGGACCGACTTGCAGACAGCGATCATGACTCCGATGCGATGCTTGCCGCGAGCCTACGTCAGGTCCCCGTCGTCCTCGCCGCCGCTGCCGACTCGACCGGTCGATCTCCCGTACGTACGCTGCCAGCGGCCACCCCGGTTTTCGAAGGCGGCAATAACCCCCGTGCGAACCTTCCGCAATACCAGGCGGTTTTCTGGCCGCAGGCGGCGCTTGCCGATGCTGCCGCGGGTATCGGACTTGTTACAGTTCCGCCGGAAGCTGATGGGATCATGCGAAGGATGCCGACCATGGCATCGGTCGGATCCCTTCTGGTACCGAGCTTTGCCGTCGAGGTGGTGCGCGTAGCCACCGGCGCGGACCGAATCAGCCTTCGTGCGGAACCGACCGGCAGCCGCTCGCTCGAGATTGGCGAGCGAAGCATTTCCCCAGACACCGCCGGCGGTGTCTGGCCCCGTTATGCAGTCAGTGCGACCGTTCCCTCGGTGCCTGCCGATCGCGTGCTGACAGGAGAGATCGATCCCGCGGTTTTTTACGATCGCGTCGTGCTGATCGGCACGAGCGCGCCGGGTCTGGGCGACGCATTCGAAACTCCGCTGCGACATCTGCAAAGCGGAGTGTCCATCCAGGCGCAGCTGGTCGAGAGCTTGCTTGTGGGCGATTTGCTGCGACGTTCGATCTTCGCACCCGCCTTGGAACGGCTGCTGGCGGTGGCGCTCGCGACTGCCGCGATGCTCCTGTTCGGCCGCATTGGCGACAAGGCCTATGCCTTGCTTTGCGGCAGCGCCGTGATCCTGCTCAGCGCCTGTTCCTTTGGTGCGTTCGCAGCAGCAGGGCTGTTGCTTGACGCGACGCTCCCGGCCGCCGCACTGCTCGCGACCAATCTCGTCGTTCTGGCCGAGCGCGCGCATCAGGAGGTCCGTGCGCGCCGCAGGCGGGAAGTTGAGCTTACCCATGCCTTGCGGGAGGCCCAGCTGCGAAATGACGCCGAGAATGCCAGCCAGAGCCTCGCCATCGCGCTCGATGCCGCGCAAATGGGCATGTGGGACGCCGACCTAGTCGGCGGCACCTCGCGGCGGTCACCGCGCCATGACGAGATTTTCGGTTATGCCGGTCCGTCTCCGGAATGGGGCCGTGAGACGTTGCTGGCGCGCGTAATCGCGGAAGACCAGGAAATGGTGGCGCGCAATATCGATGCGGCGATGGCGACTGGCGCTCTGCACTTCCAATGCCGGATCCGCCGCCCGGATGGAAGCCTCCGTTCCATCGCTGTGGACGGCCGCGTCTACCGTGCCGAGGATGGCGCGCCGACCCGCATCGCCGGCGTCGTGACGGACGTGACGGAGCGGCGGCGTCTCGAGGAAGCTCTTCAGCAGAGACAGAGGCTGCAGGCCGTTGGCACGATCGCCGGAGGCGTTGCTCATAACTTCAACAATCTGCTTACAATCGTCCTCGGGAATCTGGACCTTGCCGCCCGGCCGGGTTTCGACAACGAGCGGATCCGTCCGCTCCTGACAGCGGCCGCGGCGGCAGCCGAGCGGGGTGCCAAATTGACGTGGCAGCTCCTCTCGTTCGCCCGTCAACAGCCGCTTCAGCCGGAACCGACCGCGCCCTCCGAGCAACTTCGCAGCCTCGCGATGCTAATCGGCGAAACTTTCCCGGCTAGCATGGTGGTCGAGACGCAAATCCCGGACAATCTGTGGTTGGTCGAGACCGACTCGGGCGAGCTGCAATTAGCCCTCCTAAACCTCAGCTTCAACGCTCGGGACGCGATGCCCGATGGCGGGAGACTCCGCATTTCCGCAAGAAACGAGACGGTCCAAGATGAACGCCTCGGGCTTTCCGGCAGCTATGTCGTAATCAAGATCGCCGATGACGGGTTGGGGATTCCGCCGCAACTCCTTCCGCGCGTCTTCGAGCCGTTTATGACGACAAAGGAAGTTGGCGCCGGTGTCGGTCTCGGCCTTAGTCAGGTGCATGGCTTTGCGCACCAGTCTGGCGGCGCGGTAGATATCGAAAGCGAGCCGGGGAAGGGAACCGTGGTTCAGATGTATCTGCCGGCGGCGAAGGCGCCGGCTACATCGCCAGCTTTGTTGGATGCCGAGCGAGTGTATCGCGGAACTGGCACCGTGCTGATTGTCGAGGACCAGCCGACCCTCGCCGATCTCGCGCGTGAGCTTTTCGGGCAGTGGCAACTCGATATTAAAATCGTGCACCAAGCGACCGCAGCGCTCGCCTTGCTGAGAGAGGGGATGAAGATCGATCTCGTCTTTGCAGACATTATCATCGCCGACGGGTTGGATGGCCTCGAACTCGCCGAGACCATGAGGAATGAATTCCCGGACGTCCCGATAATGCTCACCAGCGGACACCGCGGTGTTGCCGCCGATGCCGCAGCGAAAGGATTTCAGGTGATCCGCAAACCGTATCGGCTGGAGGAAGTCGGGATGTGGTTGCAGAGATTTCTCGGCATCCGTTCGACCTGATTTCTCAAAGAAGCAGAAAGGCGCGACGATGCGAAGAGCGTGGTCGGCCCTCGTCGTCATCCTGTGCGCGATAGGCCTTTCGGCTCGCGCCGAGGAAGCGCCGATCGGCTATGTCAAGACGTTGTCGGGAACCGCAACCGTGACCCATGGCGGCATTGCGACCGCCGCCGCGCTCGCCATGCCCGTCTACGAACATGATCGCCTTGAGACGGGTGGCAATGGGGAACTCGGCGTCACATTCCGCGACAATACGCGGATCTCGCTTGGCCCAGACAGCCGGATCGAGCTCAAACACTACGTCTTCAAGCCGGCCTCCGAAGAATACGGCTTCCTCCTCAGGCTGGCCTACGGAACCATGGAATACATTTCGGGCCTCACGGAGAAGCTTGCGCCGGACGCGATGTCGATCGAGACACCGGGTTTCACCGTCGGCGCACGTGGGACAAGATTGCTCGTCCGAGCCGAGAAATAACAATGAAGATGCGGATTCTGACGCTGGCATTGCTACTGGCGCTGACAGGCTGCGGTCTGCCCACCAATCTTGTCGTCTTGTTACCCGACGAGAACGGCGGGGTGGGCAAGGTCGCCGTCCATGAAGGCAGCAGCACCGTCGACCTCGACAAACCGCTTGCCGCAGTCGACACGGGATCTGAGGCATCGCTCCGCTACGTCTTCACAGCTCAGAAGTCTGACGTCGACAGCGAATTTGCCGGCGCTCTCCAAGCCGCCCCGCGAGCGCCGCTTGGCTTTATTTTCTATTTTCAGACAGGGTTGACAGAGCTCGATTCTCGATCTCGAGGCGACCTGGCCGCCGCGACTGCCGCGGCAAAAGGCACCGCAAATGTCGATATTAGCGTTGTCGGCCACGCTGATGCGACCGGCGCAGACCCATATAACCTAGCGTTGTCTCTCAGACGCGCCGAAACAGTTCGCGACGCCCTAATCGCTGCGGGGGTCCCGAGGGACATCATCGAGATCGGCTATCACGGAGCGAACAACCCCGTTATACCAGCGCCTCGGGGCGTCCCAGAGGCGCGCAACAGACGCGTCGAGGTCACGATCCGCTGACCTCGCATCGGTACCGCACCCCCGAACCCGGTGCGACCGCCGTGTTCGTTAACCAAAATCTTGCGCAATTATGGTAGCATGCTAGTTACTTACCATCTGTAATCGAGTCCCGCGCTACATGTTGATCGTCGTCGACGATGATGATGGGGTTCGCGTCCTCTTGGAAGAACTCCTTGTCGATCGCGGATATGACGTTATTAGCGCCCAAAACGGCGCCGAGGGCCTCGAGCAGATACAGCGCGAACCGCGCCTGTCTCTGCTGATCACCGACATTCGCATGCCGGGCATCGATGGATGGGAGCTCGCGCGTCGCGCGCGGCTGATGCGGAGCGACATCAAGGTCCTCTACATCACGGGATACCCTGGGGAACAGCACCCGGACGACGCGCCGCCGGGCCCACTGTTGCGGAAGCCGTGGCGCGCCGGTGAATTTTACAATTGCATCGAGCAGCTCATCGGCCCCAACGACACCCGCCGCGCCGATCCTCTGCCGTGACCCCGTTTCGTCCCGTGCGCTAAGTCGCCTCACCCCGTCGACAATCTCGCATTAACGGCAGCGGGTTTTCTCTTCGGTCACGATGATGTCCATTGGCATATCGAAGGGCTGCGGGTAGATCGTCTCGATCTTCGACAGCTCGTAGCCGACCCCGATCGCCAGCGGCCGCGGCAACAGCGCCGCCAGAGTACGGTCGAAATAGCCGCCTCCATAACCGAGCCGGTAACATTGCCGATCAAATCCAACAAGCGGCGCCAGTATTGCCTGCGGCACAACCACCTCGCGCTTCTCCGGGACCGGAATGTTCCATACCCCAGCTGTCAACGGCTCACCGGGCCGCCACAGCCGATATTCAAGCGGGCCCTTCTTGTCGACGACGGTGGGCAGCGCGACAGCCGATCCTCGCGCGATCGCCCAATCAATCAATGGACGTGGATCGAATTCCGCCTGGAATGGCCAATAAACGCCGAAACTGGCGCCCGGCCGCTCCGACAGCAGGATGCGCAGCTTGGCTTCGATCTCCTCCCCCAAGCGGCGCCGCTCGGCCGGCAGAACGCTGGTGCGCAGCGCCAACAAGCGCTGCCTCTCCGACCGCCGCCAAACCTTGAGTTCGGCCCCTTCCACCCGCCGACCGCGCCCCATCCGCCCGTTAACTGCGGGATCTAAAACAGCCCGGAGATGCGCCCGCTGGCATCTACCTCGATGTTGTTCGCAGCAGGCACCCGCGGAAGGCCCGGCATGGTCATCATGTCGCCGCAGATCGCCACGACAAACTCGGCGCCGGCCGACAGCCGCACCTCGCGGATTGCCACCGTATGGCCGCTCGGCGCGCCCTTGGTGTTGGGATCGGTGGTAAAGCTCAACTGGGTCTTGGCGATGCAAACCGGGAAATGGCCAAAGCCCTGCTCCTCCAGCTGAGTGAACTGATCCTGTACCGATTTGGCGGCCTCGATGTCTTCGGCGCCGTACATGCGTTGGGCAATGGTGCGGACCTTCTCGAGGAGCGGCATTTCGTCGGGGTATAAAAAGCTCAGCTTTGCGGCCCCGCTCTCGGCAAGGTCGACGACCTCGCGGGCGAGTTCGACCGCGCCGGCCCCGCCCTGCGCCCAATGATCGGCAATGACCGCCTTGACCCCCTCGGCCGCGCACAGCTCTTTGAGCCTGGCGTGCTCGCGGGCGGTGTCGGCGCTGAAGCGGTTGACCGAGACCACCGCCGGCAGACCAAACTGGCGAATATTGGCGAGGTGCCGCTGCAAATTGGCAAAGCCCTTTTCGAGCGCCGCGACGTTCTCCTCACGCAGCGCATTGACCGCCACACCGCCATGCATCTTCAATGCCCGCACCGTCGTCACCACCACGGCTGCGGCCGGGCGCAGTCCCGACTTGCGACATTTGATGTCGATAAATTTCTCGGCTCCGAGATCGGCGCCAAAGCCGGCTTCGGTGACGACGTAATCGGCGAGCTTCAAGGCCGTTGTAGTCGCAATCACCGAGTTGCAGCCATGGGCGATGTTGGCGAACGGGCCGCCATGGATGAAGACCGGGTTGTGCTCGATCGTTTGCACTAGATTGGGCGCCAGCGCATCCTTCAGCAATGCCGTCATCGACCCGGCCGCCTTGACGTCGGCGGCGGTCACCGATTTGCGCTCGCGCGTCTGGCCGACGATGATGTTGCCGAGCCGCCGCTGCAGATCCTGCAGGCTGGTCGCCAGGCAAAAGGTCGCCATCACCTGCGAGGCGGCAGTGATGTCGAACCCGTCCTCGCGGGGATAGCCGTTGGCCACACCGCCGAGCGAAGAGATGGTTGTGCGCAAAGCGCGGTCGTTCATGTCCATCGCCCGGCGCCAAGTGACCCGGCGCGGGTCTATGCGCGGCTCGAGGCCATAATAGATGTGGTTGTCGACCATCGCGGCGAGCAGGTTGTTGGCCGCACCGATCGCATGCAGATCGCCCGTGAAGTGGAGGTTGATATCCTCCATCGGCACGACCTGGGCATAGCCGCCTCCGGCGGCCCCGCCCTTGACGCCAAAGCACGGGCCCATGCTGGCCTCGCGCAGGCACAGCATCGCCTTCTTGCCGATCAGGTTCAGCGCATCGCCGAGGCCGACCGTCGTCGTCGTCTTGCCTTCGCCGGCCGGTGTCGGCGTGATCGCAGTGACGAGGATCAGCTTTGCGTCCGGCCGGGCAGGAAGGGAGCTGATGTAATCGAGCGCGATCTTCGCCTTATACTTGCCGTAAGGCGACACAGCATCATCCGGTATGCCGAGCTTTTCCGTCGCAATCTCGCCGATCGGGAGCATTGCCGATTCCTGGGCGATCTCGATATTGGATTTCGGGTTCTTGTGCTGATCGTCTCCGCGCGCCACGCCGATTCTCCCTCGTTGAGTGCTGGCGCGTCTTAGCCTCTCCCGGCCAAGCGGCGCAACACTTCCTCGCCGCGCTGCCGTGAGGTCGACCGGCGTTCCCGCTTCGCGCGTCGAGGCGGCGCAACGCGTCGCTCTTCTGTTCCTGTTGCCTCCACCGCCAAGTGATTATATTGAACGGCCGCCGGTCGGGGTTGGCGAACACTTCGAGGTGCCTGATGGGTGCTGCGACGAGAATTCGGCAGGTTAACGGCATTGTTGCGGTCGCATTGACTACAGTTCTGGGTTTCGGCGCTGCGCTTTCATCTGCCAAGCCGGCCGAAGCGGGCGTATTCATCGGTTTCGGATTTGGTTTTCCGGTCGGGTTCTCGGGATTTTACTACCCTCCATACCCCTATCTCTATTACCCGCCGCCCGGGTATTATCCTGCACTTGGCTACTATCCTCCGCCGGCCGGTTATCAACCATCGAGCGTTTACGGCCCCCCGGGGGACTACGTGCCGTCCGCACCGGCTGCGACGCCTCAGATCACCTACACGCCGCGGCCGGGCTGGACCAACGCTCAGGGTCAATACTGCAGGGAATACAAATCAACTCAAGGCGCCGACAGCCGCGCGACTGAGCGATACGGGACAGCCTGTCGCGATGCGAGTGGCCAATGGCGGATCGCGAACTGAGAGCCAAGCCGCGGTTCGTTCCTCCACCCGTTGTTCAATGGCCCTTCAGGACCGGTGCTTGCCCAGACGGAAGCAGCAAATTCACGCTCCGCACTTGGATGCCGCAGCTCTGCCTCCCATCACGCATAACAGTTGAGTGGTCGCGCGAGCTAGTTCGTCGATGATCGGATCCGGTCTTTCGGAGGGACCTCCGCCCGACACATCCGGTCAAATGCTCGGTACTCCTCTAACGGAGGCGCTGCGAGCGATCGTTCCGCCACTGCTCTTCGGCTTGCGGCTGTGGGCCTCGGTATGTCTTGCGCTCTATGTCGCGTTCTGGCTCGAGCTCGACAATGCGTTCTGGGCCGGGACGACGGCGGCTATCGTTTGTCAGCCGCATCTCGGCGCATCGCTGCGCAAAGGTTGGTACCGCCTGGTCGGCACGGTGGTGGGCGCCGTTGCGATTGTCGTGTTGACTGCCGGCTTTCCGCAAGACCGCGCGCCGTTTCTGGTCGGCGTTGCGCTGTGGGGCGCCGGATGCGCGCTCGTTGCCACGCTACTCAGGAACTTCGCGGCCTATTCGGCTGCACTGGCCGGCTATACGGCGGTGATCATCGCAAGCGATCAGCTCGGCGCGACGGGCGGCCCCAACGGCGATGCCTTCATGCTCGCAATCACCCGCGCCAGCGAGATCTGCATCGGCATCGTCTGCGCCGGCCTTGTCCTCGCCGGAACGGATTTGGGCCACGCGCGGCGCCGGCTGGGCACGGTGTTCGCCAGCCTCTCGGCCGAGATCGCCAGTCGCTTCAGTAATACGTTGGATATCGCCGGCGCCGAATTCGAGGGCACCCAGACGACCCGGCGCGAACTTGTCCGCCGGGTCATCGCACTCGATCCGATGATCGACGAGGCCTTTGGCGAATCCTCGGAACTGCGCTACCACTCCCCAATCTTGCAGAATGCTGTGGACGGTTTGCTTGCCGCGCTCGCCGGCTGGCGTACGGCGGCGCTTCTGCTGGCGCGATCGCCCGAGCAGAGAGCCCGCCAAGAAGCGGGCGCCGTGCTGGCACAAATACCTGAGCCACTCCGCGTGCAGCCTGAGGCGGAGGTGGCGTTACGCTGGATCGACGATGCGCCCGGCCTGCTCCGGGCGTGCGAGGCAGCGGTACGGAGGCTCGTCGTCCTCCCGGCGGGAACACCGTCGCTGCGGCTGCTCGCTGATCAGACGGCTGAAGCGCTGGCCGGCATCTCGCACGCCCTCAACGGGCTAGCCCTTCTCGTCTTCGATGCGGCCCGGCCGGTGGCGCGCGGCCGCGGCAGCCGTCGCCTGCGCATCCCCGATTGGCTTCCGTCCCTCGTCAATGCCGGGCGCGCATTTGCCGTGATCGGTGCGGCCGAGCTCTTCTGGGTCGTCAGTGCTTGGCCGAACGGTACCGATGCCATTATCTTTGCCGCAATCGTTGTCATCCTGTTCGCGCCGCGCGCCGACCAGGCTTACGCCACCGCGATCGGCTTTTTGATCGGCAGCATCCTGATGGTGGCAATTGCTGCAATCGTCAAATTCGCGGTGTTGCCCAACGTAGAGACCTTCGTCGGGTTCGGCCTGATAACCGGTGCTGTATTGGTGCCGGTTGGCGCGTTTCTCGCTTTGCAGTGGCAGCCGGCGATTTTCACCGGAATGGTGACAGCCTTTATACCGCTCCCCGCGCCCAGCAACC
>JBJMQW010000054.1:0-2637 GCA_045802495.1 Allostellaceae bacterium
GATGGCATTGCGCCTCTCGGCGGCATTCTCCTCGGCGGCCATCATCGTCGCAAACATCGCCATGCTTCGCGCCTGCTCCAAGGCGATCAGCATGTCGACGGCGCGGTGCTGAAGGATCTGAAAGCTGCCGATCTCGCGGCCGAATTGGCGGCGGGTCTTCAGATATTCGACGGTCAATTCGTGCATTGCAGCCATCGCGCCGACTGCCTCGGCGCACAGCGCCGCGCTTGCCTCGTCGACGACCCGTTCGATCAACGGCAGCGCCGCTCCTGGCTCTCCAAGAACACCTTGCGGACCGACCCGCACCCCGGCAAGCGCGATCTCGGCGGCACGCAGACCGTCCTGTGTCGGGTAACCGCGGCGAGACACGCCTTCGGCCTTGCCCTCGACGATGAAAACGCCAATCCCGTTGCGGTCGCGTCGACCGCCGCCGACCCGCGCGGTGACGATGAGCTTGTCGGCGGTGTCGCCGTGCAAGACGACCCCCTTTTCGCCGTCGAGCACCCAGCCGGTGCCGTCCCGCACCGCTCTCATATCGATGTCGTGGAGATCGTAACGCGAATGCCTTTCTGTGTGGGCGAAGGCGAGGGTGAGGCTGCCGTCGGCGATTTTCGGGATCAGCTCGGCGCATTGCTCGGCGGTGGCGCCGTGCCGCAAAAAGCCACCGCCCATAACCACGGTCGCGAGAAACGGCTCCAGCGTCAGGGCGCGGCCGAATGCTTCCATCACGATCATTGTCTCGACGGAGCCGCCGGCCGAGCCGCCGTAGCGCTCCGCGAAGGGCAGCCCGAGCAGCCCGAGCTCGGCGTATTGCGCCCACAGCTCTCGGCTCCACCCTTCGGTGCCTTGCCCGTAGCTCCTGCGCTGCTCGAAGGCGTAGCGGTCGTCGATCAACCGATCGAGACTTTCCTTCAGCAGGCGCTGCTCCTCGCTGAGATCGAAATCCATCGGCTAGGCCTCCTCCCTCACGTCGCCGGCGCTCACCCACTCGGCGGGTGGAAACAATCAAAGCCCAAGGATCGCCTTTGCGATGATGTTCTTCTGGATCTCGTTGGTGCCACCATAGATCGTGGTCTTGCGCCAATTGAAATAGGTCGGCGCGACCGAGCCGGCCCATTCGGGACCGATCGGCGGCTCGTTCCAGCGCTCGTCCTCCTCATGCTCGGGCTGGTAGGGCAGGGCATAGGGGCCGACGACCTCGAGCAGCAGCTCGGTCGTCGCCTGCTGGATTTCCGAGCCCTTGATCTTGAGGATCGATGAGGCCGGGTCCGGCTTGTTGTCGGTGCGGCGCCGCTCCGCCGCGACGACGCGCAGCTGCGTCATCTCGAGCGCCTTGAGCTCGACCTCGACGGCCGCGAGCTTTTCGCGAAAGCGCTCGTCCTCGATCAGCGGCGTGTCGCCGGCCCGCTCCATCGCCGCGAGCTCCTTGATGCGCCGGATGCGCTCCTTGGATAGCCCAACTCGCGCGATCCCGGTGCGCTCGCGGCCGAGGAGGTATTTCGCATAATCCCAGCCCTTGTTTTCCTGGCCGACCAAATTCTCGGCCGGAACCTTCACATCATCAAAAAAGACTTCGTTGACCTCGTGCCCGCCCTCGATCGTGACGATCGGGCGCACCGTGATCCCCGGGGTCTTCATGTCGATCAGCAGGAAGGAGATGCCTTCCTGCTTCTTGGCCTGCGGGTCGGTGCGCACCAGGCAGAAGATCCAATCGGCATGCTGGGCGAGCGTCGTCCACGTCTTCTGTCCATTGACGACATAATGATCGCCTTCGCGCTTGGCCGCAGTTCGCAGAGAGGCGAGGTCCGAGCCGGCGCCGGGCTCGGAAAAGCCCTGGCACCACCAGACATCGAGATTGGCGATCGCCGGCAAGTGGCGCTTCTTTTGCTCCTCTGAGCCAAAGGCGATGATGACCGGCCCGACCATTGTGACGCCGAAGCCCAGCGGCTGGGGCGCCGGGGCCAGCTGGAGCTCCTCCTGAAACATATATTGCTGCACGGGCGACCAGCCGGTCCCGCCCCATTCGGCGGGCCAGTTCGCCACG
This sequence comes from Allostellaceae bacterium, assembly GCA_045802495.1. Lineage (GTDB taxonomy): Bacteria > Pseudomonadota > Alphaproteobacteria > ATCC43930 > CGMCC-115725 > AP-15. Next base: position 2,045 of record JBJMQW010000054.1, read on the forward strand.
GCCCAGCCCTTTTTGTTCAGAATTCGCTGCCAGGTGACGATGTCATCCTTGGCGAGCTTTTTCCCTTCCGCCAGTTTCGTGCGGATGCTCTCGGGCAGATTGGCGCGGAAAAACGCCCGCACCTCGTCACGGAACGCGAGTTCTTGGGAGGTAAAGCGCAGATCCATCAGTTGAGCTCCCGGTTTTCCGTCGCCCCGGCGAAGGCGGGGGTCCAGGGCAAGTGCTGAAAATGCTGCCCTAGATTCCCGCTTGCACGGGAATGGCGAGTTGAGGCGGTAAGATAACTCATCCTTCGAAACCGCGGCCCTCGGCGGCCAGCCTTTCCAGCAAAGGCGCCGGCCTCAACGTCTCATCGCCCGATCGGTCGGCGTAGAATTTCAGCCGGTCGCGTATGTGCGCCGCGCCCAACCGGTCGGCGTAGTGCATCGGCCCGCCGCGCCAGACCGGCCAGCCGTAGCCGTACACCCAGATCACATCGATGTCGCCCGGGCGGCTGGCGATGCCTTCGTCGAGAATGCGAGCGGCTTCGTTGATCATCGGCAGGACCGTGCGCTCGACAATCTCCTCCTCGCCAATGGGCCGCCGGTTGATCC
>JBJMQW010000055.1:0-2719 GCA_045802495.1 Allostellaceae bacterium
CAGCACGAGGCCCTTCTCGGCAGCAAGCTCCTGGCGCACGACGTCGGCGTTGCCGGCGTGCCGGCGAAACCGCTCGGCGAGCCAATCCTCAAGCCTGCCAAGGCGCGCGGTCGGCCGCGGCCGCGGTATGGCAACCAGCCGCCTTGCGCCACGTAATGCCGAACCGTCATGTGGCTGCAGCCCAACTCTTCGCGATCCGCTTGATACCCCACCCCCACGCCTTCAAATCGCAGCATCGCCGCGACCTCGTCCGGCGTCTGCATCACCTCCCTCCGCGGCAACTCCCCCCGCGGCCAAGGCTGCACCGATTCTTTCATCCGACCCTCCTCTCAGTGGGGGGTCCACTTCCTATTGTCGCCAAGGCTCGCATTGCCTCAGCGTGAATGTTACCGGCTAAGATTGTTGCCTCACCAGCGATGCTACCGACGGGGGAACTCGAAGGTAGCAGGGGATGGGGCGGGTCAGCATGGCCACGAAAGCCGAGTTGGTGGCGGCTATTAGGGATCGGTACCGAGACGGTGCTCGGACGGAGCGGAGCAAGATTCTAGATGAGTTTGTCGCGGTCACGGGCTATCACCGGAAACACGCAATCCGCCTGCTGCGGCCGAAGGTCCCCGATTGCGCGGCGGTCCAACGGCGGATCCGTCGACGATACGGAGTAGAGGTGCAGCACGCGCTGATCGCGCTGTGGGAGACCTCGGACCGGCTCTGTTCGAAGCGGCTGAAGCCGATCATCCCGGTGCTGTTGCCGGCATTGGAGCGGCATGGCCAGCTGGCGATCGATGAAACGATTCGCGGGCTGCTGCTGGCCATCAGCCCCGCGACGATCGATCGCTTGCTCTCGCAGGTGCGTCTAGCGGCGCGCGGCGGGCGTCGGCGGCGCGCCGGGTTCAGCTCGGCAGTGCGCCGCGCAGTGCCGGTGCGGACGTTCGGCGATTGGAACGACCCGCCGCCAGGGTTTGTCGAGGTCGATTTTGTCGCTCATGCAGGCACCTCGGCTGCCGGCAGCTTTGTCCAGACGATGGTGCTGACGGACATTGCCACAGGCTGGACCGAGTGCTTGCCGCTAGTGGCGCGCAGCGGCGCCCTGGTGATCGAAGCTCTGGCCGGCGCAATGGCGTTGTTCCCGTTCCCACTGCGAGGCGTCGACTTTGACAATGATGGTCTGTTCATGAACGAACCGGTCGTCACCTGGTGCCGGGGTCATGGTTTGGAGGTCACGCGGTCGCGCGCCTATCGCAAGAACGATCAGGCCTGGGTCGAGCAGAAGAACGGCGCGATCGTTCGCCGTCTCGTCGGCTACGGCCGGCTGGAAGGGATCGCTTCGGCGCAGGCTTTGGTTCGGCTCTATGCCGCTGCCCGGTTGCACACCAACTTGTTCCAGCCCTCGTTCAAGCTCAAACAGAAGACCCGCATTGGCGCTCGGGTAATCAAACGCTATCACGCTCCGGCGATCCCGGCAGCTCGAGCCCTCGCGCATCCGGCGGTTACTGCGGAGAGCAAGGCGGCATTACAGCGGCTCCAGGCACGATCGGATCCAGTACAGCTCATCACTGAGATCCGCGCTGCACAGGCTGAGCTTGGCAAGCGGATCGACCGCCGCGGGTTGGACGGAGCCCACGAGCCGGCCGCTCCAGTGGATCTCGAGCAGTTTGCCATCGGACTGCGGATAGCCTGGCGACACGGCGAGCAGCGGCCAACCCATCGCCGCCCCTATCGGCGGCGCAAACCCGTGCCGCGGCGTCCATCGATGCTGGATGACATGCATGAGCAAATCCGCACCTGGGTCGCCGACGCGCCTGGCGTTACTGCGACCGAGATTCTGCAGCGCCTCAGGGCTATGCATCCCGACAGGTTCACCGACAAGCAGGAGCGAACCGTGCAGCGTGCTGTCAAGCAATGGCGCGCGCAAGAAGCTTGTCGGATCATTGTCGAGGGCGCCGCTGTATTAAGCGCTGGACTTGCGAGCGTGTCGGAGAGCGCGAGCGCTGCAATCCGGCCAGCGGCTTAATCCCACCGCGGCTCGCCCCCGAGGGCCCACAGGCACCACCCACGCGCGCGGCTCCGTCGCTCGTAAGGGCACTACGCGACGCGCGCGGGGCCCGCCTATGGGCTTCGGGGACGACCCGCTCCGTCAGCGACATGGCAAATCCCGGTAACAGCCGCCCATGAGGCAATAGGAGGCTCCAGTTTTATCTGTCGCCCGACAAGCAGGCTGCGGATGTATTTGTCGCCGCGCTTCAAGCGCGGCGGCGGTCAGCCGCGAATGGGCGATGGCGAACTCGTTTCGGTAGAGGCAGGGTCGAGGCCATCGCGATCTTGACGCGGCGCTCGCTAACCCGCACGCGCCGATCTTGAACAGCTTGAGGCGGATGGTGTCGCAGGTGGCCCGGGGCGAACTGGGTGTGTCGACGCGCGATCCGGCGCAAACCGCAGACACCAGTACATAAGCCATGGCGGCAAACCACAGCCGCAGCTGATTGGCGCACATCGTGGCGGCCGAGGTGCGGTCGGCAAACAGGTCGAGCTGGCACTCCTTGATGCTGCTGCTTCCGGCAAGTCGGCCACTGATTCCGATTTGATCTCGGCCATTCCGATTTGAAGTCGGCGTGCGCTGGGCAGAAGCCAGCGCGATCCAGCGGGGGAGGGACCCGCCGGGGTAAGGCCTAGCGAGCCGCCTCGTAGTGAGTGTTGCGGGTGCGACCGGTAACGGCGCGGC
>JBJMQW010000056.1:0-4417 GCA_045802495.1 Allostellaceae bacterium
AGAAAGCTTGCGACGGCAGCGTCGAATGACCCGACCGGGAATTCGAGCTCTGTGACATCCATGCAATAGAGCCGACCTGCCGCAGAAACGGTGGGACACCGGCGCTGCGCCACGGCAAGCATGGCTGGGCTTGCATCGATCCCTGAAACAATCGCATCGGGTGGATAGAAGGCACAATTCCTGCCAGTACCGACACCCGCATCCAAAAGTCGCCCAGAGAGGTTCTGAAAGAGCAGTGGCCGCAACGCGCGGTAGCGCCGCCATTCGAAGAACAGGTCAAGGAGATCGTAGAATGCTGCGATTCTCTGATACCAATTGAGATTGGATATCACCTTCCCCGTGCTCCGCGCGCTCTCCCCCTATCGGCAGGGCGGCGGGCAAAGCAAAAGAGGACGATACCGAAGCGACCACAAATCCAGTAACAACGCCCGACACTGCGTTCGTTCTCTCACCGCAACTGCGCTCCTGGGGGTAGACCGGCCCCACTCCATGGTAGTTCGGGAGCGACGAGGTCGGTGCTTCGCCAACCCGTGCTATGAGCGGGCTAGGCTCGGTCAATTGACCGTGACGATCACCTCGATTTCGACCGGTATTCCGCCGGGCAGCGAACTCATCCCAACCGCCGAGCGCGCGTGCCGCCCCCGCTCGCCGAACACCTCGACAAACAGATCCGAGCAGCCATTGATAACCTTTGGGTGATCCTCGAAATCGGGGGCGGCATTGACCATTCCGAGCACCTTCACGATCTCCCCGACCCTGTCGAGATTCCCGCCGACTGCGTCCTTCATGGCGGCGATCAGCACGAGACCCACTTGGCGCGCATGCTGATAACCCTCTTCGATCGACATGCCGGCGCCGAGCTTGCCCTTCGGCATCTTGCCGTCGGCCCCGTCGGGCGGGCCTTTGCCGGAGAGGTAGACGAGGGTTCCGACCTTTTTGGCGTGAACATAGTTGCCGATTGGGGCGCCGACTTTCGGCAAGGTGATCCCCAATTCCTTCAGCCGTTGCTCAACGCTCATCTCGCAGCCTCCAGGCAGTTGAATGCTCAGCGGCAGCGATATTTGCCGAGCTGGACGCTGCCGTCCTGAACATAGGTGATCAGCTCGGCATTCTTGCCGTAGGACTGGCAATGCGCCCGCGCCACAGTATCGGCCGCAGCGCTGGGCGTATCATCGGGGTACCATCGCAAGTCGATCCCATCGGGCGATTGACTGAGCGTCCAGGGCGGTCCGCTGCATCCTGCGAGCGCCAGCGGCGCTGCGACCCAGAGAGCCCGGACGATGAGCGCGAGCATCATCAGGTCCGAGTAAGCCTCCGCCAATCCACCGGCTCGCCGAGCTTCAGCGGAATGCCGGCCTCGGGCATCGGATATTTGAGGCCGCTGGCGCAGTTGAACAGCACAACCCGGTCGTTGGGTCGCACCCGCCCATCGGCGAGCGCCTGCCTGTACGCGGCATAGGTCGCCGCCCCCTCCGGGCAGAGCAGCAGCCCCTCCTCGGCGGCAACCTCTCGCCAAGCCTCGGCAATCGCCGCGTCGCTGATCGCGATCGCAAACCCGCCGCTCTCGCGCACCGCGCGCAGGATCAGAAAATCGCCGACCGCTTGCGGTACGCGGATGCCGGCAGCGAAAGTGTGAGCATTTTCCCAACGCGGCGCATGTTCCGCGCCCTCCTCCCAGGCCTTCACCATCGGCGCGCAGCCCGTCGCCTGGACCACCACCATGCGCGGCCGTTTTGTCCCGATCCAGCCGATCGCCTCGAGTTCGGCGAAGGCTTTCCACATGCCGATGATCCCGGTCCCGCCGCCTGTCGGATAGAAGATAACGTCGGGCACCTCCCAGCCGAGCTGCTCGGCGAGCTCGACGCCCATCGTCTTTTTGCCCTCGATTCGATAGGGCTCGCGCAGCGTCGAGCAGTTGAACCAGCCGACCTCTTTTTCGCCTTCGCTGACCAGTTTGCCGCAATCGTCGATCAGGCCGTTGACCAGAAACACCTCGGCGCCCTGCATCGCGATTTCGCGGACATTCACCGCCGGCGTGTCATCGGGGCAGAACACATAGGCTTTGATGCCGGCCCGCGAGCAATAGGCCGCCATCGCCGCTCCGGCATTGCCGTTGGTCGGCATAGCCATTGTCGTGACCCCGAGCTCCTTGGCCATCGAGACGGCGAGCGCGAGGCCACGCGCCTTGAACGAACCGGTCGGCAACCGGCCCTCGTCCTTGACCAGGATCTCGCCGCCGCCGGCAAGTCGCGGCAGCGGGATCAACGGCGTCACGACTTCGCCGAGCGAAACCACATCCTCAGGCCGCCGCACCGGCAGCAATTCGCGGTAGCGCCAGAGCGTCTGTGGCCGGGCGGCGAGAACTTCGCGAGGAACCCTGCGGCGGACCCCTTCGAGATCGTAGCGCACCAGCAGCGGCCGTCCGGCCTTCGACAATGCCTGCAGAGTATCCGCCGGGTAGTGCTCGCCCGTCAGGCTGCATTCGAGATGCGTGACAAAGGTCCGCAAGTCGCCGCCGGTCCAGTCGTATTCAGCCATCAATCACCCCTCGCGGCAGGAGGATAGAGCAGGGGGCGAGCCTGTGTCGAAAAGAACACGTTCGACGTCAGCCCTTATCAGTTCGCCGGTTGCGCCGCTGGATCGCCTGCCTCTCATGAGGAGCGACTGTCATGGTCCATTACTTTGAGGAGGCATCTTGCAGCTTTGCCACCAGACCGCGGAAGCCGATGTCGGATCGTGGAATTCCCGGGATTCAGTTCCAGCCATGGGCTTTCCGCGCGCCCCAGCGCCGGTCGCGCGGCTAATCGCTGATGATAGTCGAGGAGCTTGTCGGGAAGCGTCTGGCCGAGAGGGCCGCGCCATATGTCGAGCGCCGTGCTTACGCAAATGTCGGCGAGCGTGAAATCGGCCCCGGCAAGAAAAGGGTCGGCGCCGAGCATGTCGGCCAGATAGCCTACGGCGTGGGCGATGCGCGCTTCTTGCATGCGCACCGACCAGTTCCGCTTTTCCGCTTCCGGCGCCGCGAAACGCGCCGCCAGAAGCGGGTTCATGCCCGCCCCGATCGTCGCTTCGGCGAACACCGTCAGCTGCAGTACGCGTGCGAGCCTCGGATCGCCGGTGCCGGGAAGCAGCGGGGTCGGCCCATATTGCTGCGCCAAGTACAGCATAATGGCGACCGATTCATTGATCGCCACACCGCCGGCATCCTCGAGGAACGGCACTGTGCCCAGCGGGTTGAGCGCGCGATAAGCCGCGCTCGGCGGAAAGGAAACGGCCTCGACCCGATAGGGTAGGCCCATTTCCTCGCATTGCCAGATCACCCGCAACCCGCGCGCTCCGCGGGCAAAATCGTAAATGGCAATCATCGGTTCGGCATTGACGCGAGGAGCCTCTCAAGCCGGCCGTGGCTGAGCGCCATCCCCTTCTCCATCCCGGTTTTGAGGACGGCGTCGCGCGCGGCGTAGAGCATCGTCTGCGGAACCATGGTCGTGCCCTCCTGCTCGGCCAAGACCAGTGTCACCAGCGTCTCGCCCCCGGTCCAGTCCTCTTCCCAAATTTCGGTGAACGCAATCCGCTCGGGCGGCGCGATCTCGCGATTAACCCCGCTCATCCGCATTTCGCGTCCATCGCCATGGGCCACGCGAAACGTGCCGCACCGCCCACTCTCAAATCAATATGTAAATAAGCCTGCGCCGCGGTATCGCTCCATTTCTCTCCGGAATAGTGATATTACTGTTACGACAATATATTATTGACATTATGGATATGTTGTGATAATGAGTTGTGCACAATTTCAGGGCCACGCATCAGCTTAATTCAAGCAAAGCAGCGGAACTGATCGCTATTCTCAAAAGCGCAATCAACGGTTGGCGACAACGAGGCGAAGCCACATTTTTTGGAAGATTTGATGATTTATAAAATACTCAGATTTCTCGCCCTGCTCGGTGCTCTGGCGGGGTGCTCCGTCCTACAGCAGAAGGTCGAGATGGACGCTTCCACAGCGGCCATCATCGCCGAAAATGCTGGGGACGCGGCGGCGCAGCGTGCTTCAAGGCCCTCGAACCGATGGTCGAGACGGCCCCGGCCGGCCTCCTCAGCAAATTCGAGATTGTTCGTGCGAGCCAGATCCTCGTCGAGGACGGGCCATGCGCGCCGCTCGCCGCAGGGCTGTTCCTGCATTTGCTGAACAAAATCCCGGGAACCCCCTGACGCGCCAGAACCGTTGAGCGAGACCGAGGCCCGGGAAGGGCCGGGTACGCGCAAAGCACCCGGTCCGCTGGCGGGGTGCGGCGGCGGGCCCGCCGCACCCCGGCGATGCTAGTTCATCAGGCCGTAGAATTTGCCGGCGTTCTCGCAGGTCATCTTGTGGGTGACTTCGGCCGGCAGATGCGCGAACTGCTCGTCGATGTACTTCTTC
>JBJMQW010000057.1:0-12778 GCA_045802495.1 Allostellaceae bacterium
CCATGAAGCTGATGTGGTTTCACCTGATGCCCTATACCGAGTTGCCCGAGGATTTCCGCGAGAAGCACCCTTCGGTGTGGGTTGACATCCACTCCTCACTGTTCGACCCGCGGCGCGCCCATCACATGTACAACGACTTCATGGACGAGCTCGAATTCGCCGCCGAATGCGGGTTTGATGCGGTCTGCGTCAACGAGCACCATTCGAACGGCTATGGGTTGATGCCGTCGCCCAATCTGATCGCCTCGGCGCTGGCGCGGCGCACGACCGACACGGCCTTGTGCGTGATGGGCAACTCCTTGGCGCTCTACAATCCGCCGACCCGGGTTGCCGAAGAATTCGCGATGATCGACTGCATCTCGGGTGGGCGGCTGATCGCCGGCTTCCCGGTCGGTACGCCAATGGACACCTGTTTCGCCTATGGCCAGAACCCGAGCCTGCTGCGCGAGCGCTATTATGAGGCGCATGATCTGGTGCTGCGCGCCTGGACCGAGCACGACACGTTTGCGTTCAACGGCCGCTTCAACCAGCAGCGCTATGTCAACATCTGGCCGCGGCCCGTGCAGAAGCCGCACCCGCCGATCTGGATCCCGGGCGGCGGCTCGGTCGAGACTTGGCAATGGTGCGCCGAGATGGACTACGTCTACGCGTATCTCTCCTATTTCGGCTACAAGGACGGCCGTGCCACAATGCACGGCTTTTGGGAGGAAATGGACCGGCTCGGCAAGGAGCGGAACCCGTATCGCGCCGGGTTCCTGCAATCCGTCGGGGTTGCCGAAAGCCGGGAGGAGGCGATGCGGCTCTACCGTGAGCCGGCCGAGTATTTCTATGGCCGCTGTCTGCGCGTCGACCCGCGCTGGGCGATGCCGCCCGGCTACATCACCGAGGCGACCCAGCGCGCCGGTATCGTCGGCCAGATCGGCCGCGCCGCCAGCCTGCAAGCCCGTCAGGCGGCTCGGGCAACGACGCAGATGGAGGACATCGTCGAGCGCGGCTACGTCGTCATCGGCTCGCCCGAGGAGGTCGTCGAGCAGCTGACGGAGCTGGCGACCGACCTCAATGTCGGGCATCTGATGCTGCTGATGCAGTTCGGCAACATGGGCAAGGACCTGGCAGCGCACAACACCAAGCTGTTCGCCGATCGGGTATTGCCAAAGCTGAAGGGCGTGTTCAGCGGATGGGAAGACCGCTGGTGGCCGCAGCCCATGGCCCGTCCTGAACGCGCCGAGGTATCGGCGCCGTTCACCGCGACAATGGCGGCGGAGTAATGTCAGCTGCTATCTGATTTTCGAGAAACCAGGGGCGGAAACGTCATGAAACGCAGTATCGCAGCCTTCTTGACGGCAAGTGGGTTCTTTGCCCCGTGTCTTGTGGCCGTACCTGTGGCGTGGGCGGCGGACGTGTTGACCCTGTCCTCGTCGGCGGTTCAGGACAACGGCGTCCTGGCCACAAAAAACGCGTGCAGCGACAAGCAAAGAAGCCCGAATTGCGTGGGTGAGAATATTTCGCCTCCGCTCGCCTGGTCGAACGTTCCGGAGGGCACCAAGAGCTTTGCCCTCCTGCTGTTCGATCCCGAAGGCCGCGCCCCGGCCGGCGTCTCCCATATGGTGGTCTATGGGATCCCCGCCGACGTGAAGGGCTTTGCCGAGGGCGAACTTAGTAAGCCCTCCGACAAATTCGTCGGCGGCAAGAACCTGATGGGGGTGGGAATTTATTTCGGGCCGGGCACGCCTCCGAACACCGACTGGCACCATTACACCTTCACGCTGGTCGCCACTGATCTCGACCCGAAGGCGCTGCAGCCGGGGCTCACGCGTGAGGAATTGGCCACCGCGCTCAAGGACCATGTGAAGGGCGCGGCTGGCCTAGTCACCCGGTTCCGGCATCCCTCCTGATTAAAGGGACGGCGGCCATTGCTCGGCTACGAAGTAAGACAGTGCCTGGGAATGCCGTGCTCCCGCGGCTCAGGGTCGGGGGTTTTGTAGGGAACACCCTCGTCGGGGTCGGCGCCAACCATCGTGATGCCTTCGGTGCGGGGTTCCTGGTCGGGATCGTTGCCGGTGACGATCGTGCCGCCCGAAACGATTTCCTGGCGCCAAGGCCAGATCATTCGGAAACGCTCGAGCCGCAGCCCGGTACCGCCGGAAAGATAAACTGTGGAGCTCAGCAGGAAGCTGCGGTCGGAGATCTCGGCGCCGACCGGCTCGTGTGACTGCGCCCAGACTACGGTCTCGCCGCGAAACCAGGCGTTCAGCGCCGCCGTGTCGTCGTGTTCGCCGTCACCCCACAGGAGGTGCGGCCCGGCGGCGCATTTCGATTGTTCCTCGGCCGTTGCCGAAGCAGGCCCTGCGAAAGCCCCGAGGCAAGCGACGATAAAAGAGATGAGGAAAGCCCTCATGCGCCGAATAGGTAGCATGGGCACCGTGGCGGTCAAGCCCGATTGCCCATGTCTCTGTAATGGATCTGTCAAATTAACCGGCCATACTCGCGACGCTTCTCGAGTTTTTGGGGGACGGAACACATGGCTGACGTCGCGTTGCAGGCACGATTGGACACCGGTACCACTGGAGTCCGCCCAAAGCTCGACCGCGCGCTTGATCCGCGCACCGCCATCATCTTCCTGCTGCTGCTCGCGGGCGGCTTGCTGTACGTGGCGTACAGCCTCTATGCGGATGTTGACGCCAGCGGCACGAGAACCACGACTTTTCTGCCGTTCCTGCTGCTTTTCGTCGCTCTGCTGATCGCGCTCGGTTTCGAATTCGTCAATGGCTTTCATGACACGGCCAATGCGGTGGCGACCGTCATCTATACCCACTCGCTGCCGGCGCAGATCGCGGTCGTATGGTCAGGCTCATTCAACTTTCTCGGCGTATTGCTGTCGAGCGGCGCCGTCGCGTTCGGCATAATATCGCTGCTGCCGGTGGAACTGATCCTGCAAGTCGGCAGTTCCGCCGGCTTTGCGATGGTGTTCGCGCTGCTGATTGCCGCGATCATCTGGAATCTCGGCACCTGGTATCTCGGCCTCCCGGCGTCGAGCTCACACACATTGATCGGATCGATCATCGGGGTCGGCATCGCCAATGTCCTGATGCACGGACAGGATGGAACCTCGGGCGTCGATTGGGGGCAGGCGACCAATGTCGGAAAAGCGCTGCTGTTCTCTCCCCTGGTCGGCTTTTTTGCCGCGGCCCTGCTGCTGCTCGCAATGAAGGTCGTGATCCGACAGCGGGAACTGTACCGCGCGCCGGCGACCGACGAGCCGCCGGCATGGTGGATCAGGGGCCTACTGATCTTTACCTGCACCAGCGTGAGCTTTGCGCATGGCTCTAATGACGGGCAGAAGGGGATGGGATTGATCATGCTGATCCTGATCGGCGTGGTTCCGACGGCTTACGCGCTCAACCGCGCGCTTCCAGAAAATCAGGTCGCGGCCTTCGCGATCACATCTGCGGCGGCTTCGGACGTCATCGAAGAAAAGGCGGCCGGGTTCAACATTCTCGGCAATCCGCGTCCGGCGGTAATGCGCTATGTTTCACAACACAAGATCGACGAAGGCACCTATCCCTCGCTGGCGGTGCTCGTCCGCGATATTGCCTCGCAGGTCAAGCAGTACGGATCGCTCGCGAAGATCCCCGCCGAGGCGGTGGGCAATACCCGCAACGACATGTATCTCGCCTCCGAAGCGATCCGTGTTTTGATGAAGGATAAGGACAGCGAACTCTCGGAGGACGATATTGCAGCCTTGAACGCCTATAAGCGGTCGCTCGATGCCTCGACGAAATTCATTCCGACCTGGGTGAAGGTGTCGGTGGCGATCGCGCTCGGGCTAGGCACGATGGTCGGATGGAAGCGGATCGTCATCACGGTCGGGGAAAAGATCGGCAAAACTCATTTGACCTATGGTCAAGGCGCAGCTGCCGAACTCGTCGCGGCAGGAACCATTGCCGCGGCCGACATGTACGGTCTGCCGGTGTCGACTACCCATGTCCTGTCATCGGGTGTTGCGGGAACCATGGCGGCAAACGGGTCGGGCCTGCAGCTGTCCACGATCCGCAATATCGCGCTGGCATGGATTTTGACCCTGCCGGTGGCCATGATGCTGTCGGGGAGTCTTTACGTGCTGTTCCTCAACCTGTTCTAAAGCTGGTGGCGCAGGAGAGGGCAGGCACGCCGGCGATTTCGTCAAGTCGCACGGCAAGAACGTTGGCCAAGTCATGGCAACGGATGTCAGCGGGTGGTGCATTTATGGGGCTCGTCGGCTCCGAGCGGAACGTAAGGCGCTGCTGGCGCTGGCAGAAGGCCTGCCCGGAGTGTCTCGGGTTGCCGATGAAATGATCCGGGCCTATTAGGGGATGGTCACCCGCGCCGGCGGGAGCGCCAGATCGAGGTCCAATCCGCGTCGTGCTGCGGTAAGAGGGGTACGGATGTCAGAATTGGCGATCGACCGGCTACCGCCGGATGAAGCGACGGCCGTGCCGCTGCCTCCGTCGCAACGGTATATCAATCGTGAGCTGTCCTGGCTCGCTTTCAATGAACGGGTCCTTGAGGAGGCGAGCAATTCAAGCCATCCGCTGCTCGAGCGGGTGCGGTTCCTGTCGATCTCCGACAGCAATCTCGATGAATTCTACATGGTGCGGGTAGCTGGGCTCAAAGAACTGGCGGCGAGCGGCGTTCCGGTAAAGAGCGACGACGAGCTGACTTCGGAGCAGCAGCTGACGGCAATCGCGGAAGTCGCTGGAGGCTTGGTTCATCGACAACAGCAATACTGGGCCGATCTGCAGCAACGCTTGCGCGCCGAAGCCATTTCCATCCTCGACCATAAAGCATTGACGGGTGACGACCGCGCCTGGTTGAGGCAGCTGTTTGTCGACCGGCTGCTCCCGGTGCTGACGCCGATCGCGATCGACCCGGCGCATCCGTTCCCGTTCATACCCAATCGCGCCCTGGCTATGGTCGTGGAATTGCGCCGGGAGGACGGCTCGCAGATCAATGCGCTGGTGCTTGTTCCCGAGCGCGTCGAGCGCTTTATTCGGCTGCCGGGCGAAAAGGGGCGGTTCACGCTCGTCGAGGAGGTGCTGCTCGCGGTCGGATTGGCGGAACTGTTTCCCGGCATCACGCCGCTCGGCCATGGCCTGTTCCGCGCATTGCGCGACAGCGACATCGAGATCGAGGAGAAAGCTCAAGACCTGGTCGTGATGTTCGAGTCGGCGCTGAAACGGCGGCGCCGCGGTCAAATCATCCGTATGACGTTTTCGGCCGGCACCCCTGAGCGGCTGCGCGATTTTGTGGTCCAGGAGACCGGGACCCAGGCGCAGGACGTCGTCGTGGTTGATGGAATGGTCGCGCTCTCGGACGTTCGACAGCTGATCACCTCGGACCGGCCGGACCTGCTTTTTTCACCGTTCACGGCCCGGTTTCCCGAGCGAATAAAGGATTATGGCGGGGATTGTTTCGCGGCAATCCGCGCGAAGGATATCATCGTCCATCATCCCTATGAGTCTTTTGATGTCGTCGTGCAGTTCCTGCGGCAGGCGGCGGATGATCCGAACGTCATCGCGATCAAGCAGACGCTGTACCGGACCTCGGAGGACTCGCCGATCGTCGCCGCGCTTGTCGATGCCGCCGAGTCGGGAAAATCCGTCACGGCGCTGGTCGAGCTGAAGGCGCGGTTCGACGAGGAACGCAACATCCGCTGGGCCCGGCGGTTGGAGCAGGCCGGTGCACAGGTGATCTTTGGCTTTGTCGATCTGAAGACGCATGCAAAGGTCTCGCTGGTCGCGCGCCGCGAAGGCGATGCGTTGCGCTCCTATGTTCACTTCGGAACTGGCAATTATCATCCGGTGACAGCCAAGATTTACACCGACCTGTCGTACTTCACCTGCGATCCGGCGCTGTGCCGCGACGCGGCTCGGGTATTCAACTTCGTCACGGGGTACGCCCGCCCGGCCCATCTCGAGAAGCTGGCGATATCGCCCGACGGCATCAGAGCCAGGCTGATGCAGCTGATCGAGGCCGAGATTACGCATGCCGAGGCGGGCAGGCCGGCGACGATTTGGGCGAAGCTGAATGCGCTTGTCGACGCCGGTATGATCGACGCGCTCTATCGTGCCTCGCAGGCCGGGGTATCGATCTCGCTCATCATACGCGGCATGTGCTCGCTGAGGCCGGGCGTCGCCGGATTGTCGGAGAACATCAAGGTCAAGAGCATCGTCGGCCGTTTTCTCGAACACGGGCGGATCGTTTGCTTTGGCGCCGGGCATTCTCTGCCTTCGCCGCATGCCGCGGTGTTTATCTCGTCGGCCGATTGGATGCCGCGCAACCTCGACGGCCGGGTGGAAACACTGGTTCCGATCGAGAACCCGACCGTGCACCAGCAGATCCTCGACCAGATCATGGAGGCGAACCTGCATGACGATGCGCAGAGCTGGATCCTGCGTTCCGACGGCTCGTGGCAGCGTCTACTTCCGGGCGCCAAGCCGCAAAGCGCGCATGTGTACTTCATGGTCAATCCAAGTCTCTCGGGCCGCGGCAGCGCACTTCATGGACATGGGCATGGGCACGGCGCACACGGCCACAGGCTGAGGATCTTTGACTGACATGCTCGACCTCGCCGTCACGGAACCCGCCGATACCTCGCGCCGAGGCGTTATCGCTTGCGCACTCTATTCCAACGGCCGACGGGTGCGGGACGTCGCCGTGGACGAAATCGGCACGTTCGCCGGCCGCGACGAGGGGATTGTCTGGCTTGGTCTCCACGAGCCCGAGGAGGCATTGCTTGCCACGATCCAATTACAGCTGGGTCTCCATGAATTGATCATCGAGGACGCCAATCAAGCGCATCAGCGCGCCAAGCTGGACATCTATGATAACGTGCTCTTCATCGCGTTGCGGACCGCCCAGCTGGACAGCAAGGGCATCAGCTACGGTGAGACTCATCTGATCGTGGGCAAGGGCTTCGTTGTCTCGATCCGGCACGGCGCATCGGCCTCCTATTCCGAAGTGAGACAGCGCTGCGAGCGCAACCCGGAGCTATTGCGCCTGGGCGAGAGCGCGATCATGTACGCGATCCTCGACTTTGTCGGCGACAATTATTTTCCGATCATCGACAAGATCACCGAAGAATTGGAAGCCATTGAGGACGATTTATTCTCGGCGATGCCGGCGCGTGAAAAAATCGAGCGTATCTACCGCCTACGCGCCGGCCTTCTGAATATGCGCCACGCCGTTTCGCCGATGATCGAGATTTGCAACCAGCTGCGGCGGCATGATTTTCCAGGCAGAAGCTCCGCGATCAAACCGTATCTTCGCGATGTCAACGATCATGTGCTGCTGGTGAACGAAGCGATCGTCGACCTTCGCGAACGGCTGACGGCTGCGTTCGAAGCCAGCCTGCTTCTCTCCGCGGCACGGCAAAACGATATCGTCAAGAAACTTGGCAGCTGGGCCGCGATCCTCGCGGTGCCGACCGCCATCGCCGGTATCTATGGCATGAATTTCAAATACATGCCGGAGCTGGAGTGGTCCTTGGGCTATCCTTTCGCGTTAGTGCTGATGTTGGGCATTTGCGGGACGCTGTTTTATTGTTTCCGACGGGCCGCCTGGCTATAGTATCCCACTAGGCGCGAGCATGACTGGTTCTTGCAATTGGTCCCGCGGGGCCTCTCTCCGCCGTACCGCCTTGGCCGCGCAACTAGCCCTCACGGCTACCCTTTTTCTGTTTGCACCAGCGAATGCGGCAGTATCGCTGACATTACAGGTCGAAACGCCTGATACGCTGCCCGGGTTTCATCGAGGCGACCTGCCGCAATACCTCGCGCTGCACATGGGGGCGGCACGGCTTGTCGACTGGCGCTTCGAGCCAGCGGCGGACAAGGGCTCGGCGCCTGACCGCGTCGAGTGGCGGTTCAAACTGAACCCGTATGCCGGAGGGAACGTGCGCAGTTTCGTACACCCGCATATGGCCGAAAGAACCTTTGTTGCTTACCGTTCAGTTACAATCGAGGCCAAGCTCTATCTGAACGGGGAATACCAGACGCTCGTTGAGAAACAGGTGGTTATCGAAGGCGGTGCCAACGATCCCAATCTCGCTGCGGCGGTGGCCGCCGTCACGGAAACTCTCCTCGGATCCCAGGGCGCGTTTCGCGCCATCGACAGTGGCCAGCGTCCGGCTCAAGGACCGCGATAGCCCGGGTGGATTTGCTCCGCCCAGAGCGGATTTTCCGGCCCGGCGCGAGCCCTGATTTTTCGTGCGGGCCGGCTTTTCTGCGCTGATGATCGTTGGCGGCGCCTTACTCGGACCCGCCAGCGAACCTGTTGCAGCCCAGGAAGGGCTTTTTGATCGGGAGACGCTCACCGGTGATTGGGCCGGGTTGCGTAAGCAGTGGCGCGACGCAGGTGTCGAGTTCGGTATCAACGATATCTCGGAAACATTATCCAATCTCACCGGCGGCATACGCCAGCTGACGATCTACCAGGGCTTGGTTACGGCATCTCTCAAGCTCGACCTCGAAAAAATACTAAATTGGCCGGGAGCCAGCTTCTATGCCGACGGGTACGAGATCAGCGGGCGCGGCTTGTCGCGCAACGCGATCGGTAACCTGCTCGCGGTCAGCAGCATCGAGGCCTTGCCGTCGACACGCCTTCATGATCTGTGGCTGCAGCAGGAGTTCCTCGACGGCCGGGCCTCGTTCCGCCTCGGCCAGATCGCCCTCGACGACGAATTTTACATCAGCCAATACTCGGAAATCTTTGTGAACTCGACGTTTGGCTGTCCGGATATCCTGTCGACCGACTTGCCGAGCGGGGGACCGTGCTATCCATTCGCGGTGCCAGGCGCGCGTCTCCGGGCTGCGCCGACAGCGGCTCTTACGTTGTCCGCCGCGGCCTTCAACGGAAATCCGGCGCCACCCGGACCGGGAGATCCGCAGGTTCGCAACTCCAGCGGCACAAATTTCCTGATCGGGGAGGGAGGCTCGCTGGTGATTGCGGAAATGGCCTATGCGTTCGATACGGAGCCGATTTCTTCTCTCCAACTGAGTGACGTCAAGCTTGGCGGATGGTACCACACGGCTGATTTTCCCGATCTGCGCCGCGACAGCCTGAGGCGCTCGTTGGCGGACCCGGCCAGCAACGGTGTTGCGGCCGCGCATAGCGGCAATTTCGGGCTTTATATGATATTGGACAAAATGTTATGGCGGCGCCCTGAAACAGCGACGCAAGGTCTCGCCGCCTTTTTTCGCGTCGCCTACGCGCCGCCCAACCGCAATCTGATCAGCCTCGAGGCGGACGTCGGCCTGACCTACAAAGGTCTCTTCCCGGACCGTGAACTCGACCTATTGGGTGTAGCGGCGAGCTATGGCCGGATAGGTAATGCCGCTCGGGACTTGGACCGCGACGAGATTCTGTTCACAGGCAACAGCGGGATTATACGCAGCTACGAGGCAGTGCTCGAAATCACTTACCAGGCCCGCATTGCGCCATGGTGGGTCCTGCAGCCCGATTTGCAGCTGGTTTTCCATCCTGGCGGACACATTGCGCTCCCGCCTCCGGCACCGGCATTGCGACCAATCCCGAATGCATTGGTTCTCGGTTTGCGATCCGCTATTACCTTTTGACGATCGTCAGACGAGAGCGAGCGCCGTGGCAGAGATTGATCATGTCTCGCTGCTCCGTCAGGGAACCGAAGCCTGGAATGCCTGGCGCGAGGCCAATCCCGTGATCCAGCCGGCTTTACGTGGAGCAAACCTCAGCCGGGCAAACCTCAGCGACGCCATGCTCAATGGTTCGGACCTCAGCGACGCGGATCTCAGCGGCGCCAATCTCAGTCGAGCAAACCTGCACGCTGCCAAGGTAACGGGCGCGAATTTCAGCAGGATAAACCTGACCGAGGCGAATCTGACCGCGGCCGATGTCAGAGGCTCAAATTTGAGCCTTGCAAACCTCACCCGAGCGATCCTTTCCGACGCCAAGCTCGGCGGCACGACCCTCAGCGGGGCGCTTCTAAGGGCGGCGACTCTGGACAACGCCAATTTCGACTCGGCGAACCTCAGCGGCGCCAATCTCAGTGGCGCCTATTTAAGCGGCGCGGTCCTCAGCAGAGCCAATCTCCGCGGCGCCGATCTCAGCCGGGCGAATTTGATCGGGACGAATTTTACCGGAGCAAACCTCAGCCTCGCCAACCTCTCTCACGCCAATCTCAGCAATGCCGATCTCAGCATGGTCGATCTCAGTGGTGCCACCCTCAATGCGGCGAATCTCAGCCTGGCCGATTTGAGCAATGCGGAATTGACCGGCGTGCAGTGGCAGCTCCATGCAATGCGCGGGTGTTATCTGGGCATTCGCGGGCTCGATTCGAGCTTTGGCAACGCGCTCTTCAAACGCGCCGCCGCCGATCAGGATTTTCTTGACACCCTGGAGGCGTATTTAAAAGGGTCTCGGCGCGCGGCCCTCTTCTGGGCCTGGGGGTTGATCGATTACGGCCGCAGTTTGCTTCGCGTTGCAGCGATCTCGTTCGGGCTAGCGGCAGTTTACGTAACGATTTACAAGCTGTTCCCAAATCTTCTGAATTACAAAGACAGTGTCGGCAGCTGGTTCACTCCCTACTATTTCTCGATCGTCACCTACACGACGCTAGGCTTTGGCGACGTGAAGCCGGCGACGCTGCTCGGGGAGATCATCGTCAGCAGCGAAGTCATCCTTGGCTACACGACACTGGGACTGCTGCTGTCGGTGCTGGCGCAAAATATAGCGCGCCGCTGTTGAGCTCGCCATAATAGAGTTATGGAGGGGTGTGAGCTAGCCGAGCGGGTTCCGATCGAGGATCTCACGAACCACTTTGGGCAGGCTCGATCGCCATGGTGGGGGAGAGATCCCAAAAACTGCGATTTTTCGGCAATCGAGCACCGAGTTCATCGGCCGTCGCGCCGCTGTCGGGTATTGATCGGTGTTTATAGGCTCGACCGAGGGGCTCGATCGGTGCGGCCAAGCGTCGAGCTTGTCGGCAATACCGATAATCTCCTCGGCAAAACCGTGCCAGCTGGTGGCGCCGTCACCGGTGAAATGGAAGGTTCCCCAATACCTTTCGCCTCGCTCGATCGACTGCGCAATTGCAACCAATGCCAGGGCAATGTCCCCGGCGGCGGTCGGCGAGCCGCGTTGATCGGCAACCACGTGCAACACCGGCCTTTCGGAGGCCAGCCGCAGCATCGTCTTGACGAAATTCGCTCCGTGCGCGCCGAATATCCAGGCAGTGCGCAGAATGATGTGACGCTCCGCTGCCGCCCGGACGGCGCGTTCGCCCGCTTCCTTGCTGCTCCCATAGACGCCGAGCGGGTTGACCGGGTCCTCTTCGCAATAGGGCGCCGCTTTGGCGCCATCGAAAACGTAATCCGTCGACAGATGGATTAGCGGCGTTCCGTAATCGCCGCATGCGGCGGCGATATGCGCGGCTCCCGCGCAATTGACAGGCCAGGCGAGGTCGGGTTCGCTTTCGGCGCGGTCGACCGCGGTGTAGGCGGCGAGATTTATCACCAGATCGGGTCGCGTTCGAGCCATGACGGCGGCAACCACAGCGGGTTTGGCTATGTCGGCCGCGTTGCGGTCGAGAGCCACGAGCGCGAATGGCGCGGGCCAGGCGGCGCGGCGAACCTCATGCCCGACTTGGCCGCCCGCGCCGAAGAGCAGGACTTTCACAAATGCTTCCTATGCGGCAGGTTCGTGTTCGAGTACCCGGCCGTTTGCGAGGAGCTTGTCGAAATACTCGATGGTGTGGGCGAGGCCGTCCTTGAGCGGGGTGGTGGGGCGCCATCCGAGCAAGGACTGGGCCTGCGTGATGTCGGGGCAGCGCTGGGTGGGATCGTCGACCGGCAGCGGGCGGCGGGTGATGTTGGAGCGCGACCCGGTCATTTGGATGATCATCTCGGCGAGTTCGGCGACCGAGGTCTCGATCGGGTTGCCTAGATTAAGAGGGCCGGTGGCCACCTCGGAGGAGGCCATGAATTTCACAAACCCGTCGATCAGATCGTCGACATAACAGAAAGCGCGGGTCTGGCTGCCGTCGCCATAGAGGGTCAAGGGGGCGCCCTTGAGCGCCTGGACGATGAAGTTGGAGACGACGCGGCCGTCATTGGGGTGCATGCGCGGCCCGTAGGTGTTGAAGATGCGCACCACCTTGATCTTCAAATTGTGCTGGCGGAAATAGTCGAAGAACAGGGTTTCGGCGCAACGCTTGCCCTCGTCGTAGCAGGCGCGCGGCCCGATCGGATTGACATTGCCGCGGTAACTTTCAGGCTGCGGGTGGAGCGTCGGGTCGCCATAGACTTCCGAGGTCGAGGCCTGAAAGATCCGGGCTTTGAGGCGCTTGGCGAGCCCCAGCATATTGATCGCGCCGATGACGCTGGTCTTGGTGGTTTGCACCGGATCGAACTGGTAGTGGATCGGCGAGGCCGGGCAGGCGAGATTGTAGATCTCGTCGACCTCGACAAACAACGGATGGGTGATGTCGTGGCGCATCGCCTCGAAATGCGCAACTCCCAACAAATGGGCGATGTTGTCTTTGCGGCCCGTGAAGTAGTTGTCGACGCACAGCACGTCGTCACCGCGGGCGACGAGGCGCTCGCACAGATGAGAGCCGAGAAACCCGGCGCCGCCGGTGACGAGAACGCGTTTGCTTTGACTACTCACGCGGTGCTTTCCCCCGGCCGACTTTGATTGCCATTGTAAAAAGCTTTATATCCCGTCGACTTGGCTTGGCCAATCGCGAGGGATAGCAAAGTGAATA
>JBJMQW010000058.1:0-20579 GCA_045802495.1 Allostellaceae bacterium
CATTACTGCTCCTGGTCCGCGGCCCGCGCCGCCAACCGATGCCCGCCGCGGCCGACGACTAGTGTCGAAGCCCTTTGGCCGAGCGCTCAGGGGTTCACCGAGATAACGATCAGATGTCCGCGATGTGCCAATTGCATTACTCGGCGGCGTCTCTCCTACCTTTAGCCAAGCGGGGCCTAGAGGCGGTCGCCGGCGAGCGATAGGAAGGTTGAGCCCCACCAACCTCTGGCAAGGCCTGCATACATATCGTTCACGAGCAGCCAAGCATCAGCATGTCGGCGATCCATCGCATCGCCGCGTGGTGGGTCGTCAGGGGCTGCGCAAGAGCAAGCATTGCGATCAATTACGTCAGAAACCCGTCAGAAACATGTTGACGCGGCGCCGCGCTCGGATAGAGTGTTAACCAATGGCGCGCTCCCGATGCGCGGGATGTCAGATGGGTGGGGACCCAACGGGGCGTGCAACCGATTAGGCAGCCTATCCCAATGTTCGGAGCTGTCGTCAGTTCTCCGGCAGACTCCTAAGCATAAAAACCGGCGATGGCCGTGAGGCCCTCGGCCTCCGCTGGCAGGCGAGGAAACGGATGGAGCGTAAAGCGGCAGCTTCCACCGAGGGCTTGCGCGAAAGCGGCGCCGGTCGCGCGAGGGACGTACTGTCCCGTTTGAGATGGCCGCTCGCTCTCAAGGGCAGCCTGCTTGCAGTTGCCATACTGGCACTTCTTGGGCTTCTGGCCTTCACCGCCACGCGCGAAGCGACCACAACGCGTCGCGAACACGCAGCCGCGGTCAGGCCCGTCGCCGCCGCGCCGAAACCCGCCTTCACCCACGCCGAGGAGACGTATATCCAGGCCTTGTGGCCAATCCACGGAGACGTCGAAGGAAGTGCCGTCCGCCTTAGTCTGGGAAGGATCTTCTACAAGATCGATGACATTGGGAAGGCGGACTTGAAGACCAGGGTCGAGGCCGCGCTCGCAGTCTTTCGACGAGCCGGGGAGCGCCTCCAGGCGCTTCAACCGCCGCCGTCCCTCGCGGGGGCGCACGAGGAATATCTTGCGGCCGTCCGCCTATTCCAGCAATCGGCGCTGGAAACCCTGAAAATGTTCGATGACGGGGACGACGGGCATCTGCTCGCCGCATATCCGGTCAGCCAGGAGGGAAGCGACAAGATTAGAGAAGTAGGCGCCAAGTTCTGGCGAGACGAGTTTCTACCGCATTAAGAAAAAGGACGTGGGTGCCGTACTCGCTCCACGCCCTCTCCGCAACGTTACCTAGGGAGGAGTATAGCTATGAAATCGAAAATGGCGCGCCTCTTGGGAGCTGTTGGGATTTTCGCGTTGGCGGGAGGGGTGCCTGGCGGAGGCGCTCTCTCTGCTGATGAGTTGGATACGATCAGCACGACCAGTTTACTACCGCCGCAAACACTGCCGCGAGGCTTCGAGAGTACCGGCGAACTTTTGCGCGATCAGGAAGCAGCTGGGAAAGCCCCGCTCTACTCCGCCTGGCTCGTCGAGAGCAGCCGCTTCGTGGACGTAGCCCCCGGGTCATTCATGCCGGATCGGGCCTTTATCCCGGGCAGCACAGACCCCAAGCACAACATTCCCCTTTTTGACTTTCCGGCCAATGTCGGAATCATCAAGGGCAAAGACGGCAAGATCACCCTCTATGACAGCGGCTGGAAGCAGTTGGCGTACATCTATGATTGGAACACCTCCTGCTGCTGGTGGGACCTCCCCGACCAGATGAGAAACATCGGCCTCGATCCCGATGCAGTCACCAGGATCGTTATCGGACACGGTCACTGGGACCATGCTGGCCAGCTCGACTCGTTCCCGAATGCCGTCCTCTACGTTCAGAAGGAGGAGCTGAAGCAGATCGACTTCTTCATTGACTACCCCATCGCATTCAACAACGGGCACATCCGCGCGGTGAATACGATCGATCCGCTGACCAACACGCAAATAGGTCCGCCGCAGCAAGCTTGCGCTCGCAGCCCGGTCTGCGGATATCCCCCGCAGACAGTCGCGGAAATCGAGGGCAAGATCCTTGCCGGCAAGGCCAAAATCGTCGACGGCCGATTCCAGGTCGCCCCTGGCCTGATAATCCACCCCGCTTTCCGGGGCCATACCTACGGCTCGCAGCTCCTGCAAGTGCACACCGCGGTCGGTGAGCTGGTCTTCGGCAGCGATACATACTCGTCCTGGGAGGGGATCCGAGACTGGAACGTGGCGAACATCCAGCAGACGGACACAATCCAGCAGTTCCTCGCATACGAAAAGTGCTATGTGCTGGCGTCGAATTCGGGCAGCTTCAACAACTGCATTGCCGCGCATGAGCGCCTCTCCTACTCGGATGACTACCCCATCACGAAAAACTGGTGGACCGTCACCGACGGAAACTGCTCGCGTGCCGCCGAGCTGGCCTTGGCAAATGGCGAGTCGACACACGTGCCCGGCAATGTCACGACCGGCACAACCCGCATTACAGTCCCCGCCCTGGGAGGCGCTTTTGGACCCTGGCGGATCGACCCGACTGTTTGCAGAAACACGATTTCGATGGTTCCGCCCCACACGGTCGCGCCGTAGAGAGAGGTCACTGAACGAAGCATGCGCCCGGAAACCGCGGCCCCCGTGGTTTCCGGGCGGGCGTTCCCGCCCCCGAGGCGCTTTGGTGGTTTGACGCCCACATGGTCGCGGTTCTCTCCCTCACCCTGTTGGGCTTTTTTCTCGGAATGCGTCACGCCACAGACCCCGATCATGTGATCGCGGTCAGTACGATCGTGACCCGTCAGCCCACGATACGGGCCGCCCTCCTGATCGGAAGCCTCTGGGGAGTGGGACATACATTGACGATCGTCGCGGTGGGCGGGGCTATTGTCTTCTTCACCATCGTGATTCCACCAAGGCTCGGCCTTTCGATGGAGATGGCGGTCGCCCTCATGCTGATCGTCCTCGGCATGTGGAACCTGACAGGGATTCTCGAGCACATCCGCGGGATTCGACCCTCAGGCGGAGGCGGAGCAAATGGACTCCATGCACATTTGCACAGCCACGGCGACTATGTGCACAGCCACCCATCCGGGCGCGAAGAGGGGCAGCACGGGCACCGCGACGACCGGACACCGGTAGCGTGGCTGGACCGGCGGTTCAGTGGTCTCGGCGTGTATCAAATCCTCCGCCCGCTGCTCGTTGGTCTCGTCCATGGTCTCGCCGGCTCCGCGGCGGTCGCACTGCTCGTTCTTGCTCTGATCAAGAATCCGTGGTGGGCCATTGCCTACCTCCTGCTCTTCGGGATCGGGACGATCGCGGGAATGATGCTGATCACCGCCGCCATCGGGGCGGTGGTTGCCTACGCCTCGAGCCGCTCCACGCGCGTCGAGCGCTATCTGAGGGTCGCCTCTGGTCTCCTGAGCCTCGGTTTCGGGCTGTTTCTCGCTTATCAGATTGCGATCGTCGACGGCCTGATGACCGGCTACTCTGACGCGATGCCAGGGCAGTGACCCGCCGGCGCAGATTCAGACCGCCTGCTCCAGCTTGCGGGCGGCCATTCGGGCCCGGTGCTCTACCCCTTGTGCTGCTCTTGATACTTTCGGCGGGTCCCGCGCAGGGTCATGATCCGAGCGCATGGGGCGGGCTGTTTCGCTCGCGTGATAATGGCGCGACCTGGATGTCGGCAAATCGCGGGCATTACCTCAGCGGAGCCATTGCCCTCGCAGTCAGTCCAACTGACCCTAACCACCTGCTTTTAGGGACCGAGAGCGGCCTCTTTCGCTCCCGCAACGGGGGGCGGGATTGGACGATCGAAGCGCCATCGGTCGTGATCGGTTCCGTTTTCGCGGCCGCCTTCGGCGGCGACGGTCGGGGGGCGCTGATCTCCACGGGTTTGGGGATCTTTCGCGGCGAGGATAACAACGACTGGCGGCCGGTGCCGGCACTGCAAGCCGCTGCGCCGGCTCGATCTATCGTTTCCAACGGCGAGGCCGGCCTGTTCTATTTGGCCGGTTGGACCGGCTTATATCGCAGCCACGATGGGGGGGTTACGTGGTCGAGCGTCACCGACACCTTTCCGCAGGAGGCGGTAACAGCGCTTCTGACATTGCCCGGCAGACCCGAGACCCTCTATGCAATTTTACAAGGCCAGTTCTGGGCCAGCGTCGACGGCGGGCGAAGCTGGGCGAGACGGGGAGATGGAACTTCCTCGGTCAACGCCAATGCCCTCGCGGAGGACGTAAGACAGCCCGGGCGAGTATGGGCCGCAGCAGTCGACCGGTTGTTCAGGAGCGATGACGGCGGCGCAAACTGGCAGCGCGTCGGTCGGCCGCTTCCGGAGCCGAATACTACCGTGCATGGGATTGCTGCGAGCGAAGAGGCGATCGTCCTCACAACGGATCGTGGTCTCTACCGGAGCGTCGACGGCGCGGTAAGCTGGACGCCGATCATCGACAATCTTCCCGCCCATCTCGAGGCAGGACCGCTGGTCCGTGATCCGATCGACCCGGACACCTTGTATGCCGGTTTTTCGCTGATCCCTTATCCCGAACTCTGGCGGCGCGCCGCCGATCGCGAAAGCGTGCTCGCGCGGGTCAGCATTATCAGCCTCGCCGGAAGCGTGGTCTTACTCATCCTGGTGGCTCTGGGGGCGCTTGCGGCGCTGCGGTGGCTCGGACGCTATTACCCCAAGGGCGCGCCGCGCGGGCGGGCGCACCCCTGGGGTCGGATAGGCAGGAAAACGCTGCCGTGAACGGTACAGTAACGGCGATGCCTCGTCGATCATTGCGCTGGCACCTGTGGCTGCCGATGGTAGTGATAGTCGCCGCCGGTTTGGGAGTTCTCGTCTGGCGCTTTGGTCTCCGGTCCGAACCCAGCTTCAACGAGTACCCGATGCTGGCCAAGACGGACATTCCGACAGCCCTTGATATCGGACCCAATGGTGCGGTGTGGTTTACAATCGAGTTCTCCGATGCAATCGGCGCATTTCGAAACGGCAAGATCGATCGGATATCTAAAGGTTCCCAAAACCTCGAGCCACTCGGGCTCGCCGCGGACGGCGCCGGCGGCGCCTGGTATACCGATACCCCGATGCGGGCTATCTCGCACATCTCGTCGGACGGAAGTATCCAATCCTTCCCGCTGTCGACCCCCATCGTTAGGCTGGGCCGTCTGACCATTGCCCCCGATGGGGCGGTCTGGTTTGGTGATATCACTACCGCAAGCGTCACGCGGCTCAAGGACGGCACGTTCACCCGCTATGACGTCGGTTCGCTCGGGGCGACGCCCTACGGGATCGCCGTCGACCCCACCGGTGCCGTATGGACGACACTGCAGGGCGCAGACCAGCTGGGGTGGATCTCGATGGATGGCCAGGTCACTGCACTCGACGTGCCGACCCGGAATAGTGGGCTTGGCGATATCACCGTGGATCGGAGCGGGGCGGTGTGGTTTCTCGAGCTGCGGGCCAACAAGATTGGGCGGTTTGCTGAGGGGCGGTTCACCGAATTCGTGCTCCCCACATCCTCGGCTGGGCTCACCGCGCTGGCTGCTGCACCCGACGGGGCAGTATGGTTTACTGAGCTTAGTGTCGGCAAACTCGGCCGGTTGCAAGACGGCAAGGTGGCCGAATTTCGCCTGCCCCGTGCGGAGAGCCGTCCATTCAGCGTGGCCGTCGATGCGGCCAACAACGTCTGGTACACCGACCTCAGCGGGTGGCTGGGGATGCTGCCGGCGAGGGCGGCAAGGGCTCCATAGGCGCGGATCAGCCGACCACGGCCACTGTCCGCCACGCATTCGCAGTTAGGATGAGGCCGACCACGACGATCAGCAGCGCCGCCCCGATCTGAACCCAACCAACCCAGCGGCTGCTGAGCCACGTAAGGATCAACTGTCCGACCCGTGCCGCGACCACGCCGACCACAATGAGGACGGATGCAAACCCCAGGCTGAAGACGAGCACGGTCAATAGCCCGAGAACCAGTTTACCACTGGCAATCGCTGCCAGCAGAATGGCTAGCGCCCCCGGGTCCGGCAACAGCCCGCCCGCGATACCCAGGGCGAGCAGGATGGCGAGCTTCGGCCGAACTTGCGTGATCGCCTCGATGTCGTGCGAGTGCGTCACACCCCATCCGTGGCTGTGATAGTGCGGGCCGTGGCCATGGGAGTGAGCGTGCGCGTGATCCTCCACGAGGACTGGCAGGAGGCGCATCTGCGTTCGCAGCATCCAGCAGCCGATCCCGATGACGAGGATCCCGGTGCCGACGGCGAGATATGCCTCGACTCGCTGAGGGATAAGCCAGGTGGAGCCGAGTGTCGCGAGAATCGCGACGAGGACAATCCCGCTCGTGTGCGACAGAGTGACAAAGATGCCGAGGACCAGCGCGTCGACGGGACGACCGCGCACACCGACAATGTACGAAGCCGCAATGGTCTTCCCATGGCCCGGAGTCGCCGCATGGACCGCGCCCAGCCAAAAGCTTGTCAGGAGATAAAGAATGCCTTCTCCCATTCGCTCGGACCTCGGGAATAGAGTGGGAAGGCTAACAGGCCACTCAAGGACGCGCTAACGGCTCTGTCAAGGTCGACGGCAACCAATCATGATCGGCCTTCGGCGATGCGCTGACCGAGAACCTCGATTGGCGCTGGTGCTTCTATGTCAACCTGCCGGTCGGGGCATTGTGCGCGCTCGGCATCTTCGCCTTCATCCGCCCCTCCCGCCCGATGCGGCGCGAGCAGTTCGACATGTTCGGCTTTGCGATGCTGAGCCTCGGCGTCGGCTCGCTGCAATTGATGCTCGATCGCGGCCAGATCCGGGACTGGTTCCACTCGACCGAAATCTGGATCGAGGCGACGATCGCGGCACTGTGCTTCTACCTGCTGATCGTCCACACGATGACGGCCGGCGAGCGCTCCTTCGTCAATCGCGAGCTGTTGAAGAGCCCGAATTTTGTCGCCGGCAGTCTCTTGATGTTCGGGGTCGGGATGATCCTCAGCGGCACCCTGGCCCTGATGCCGTCGATGATGCAGGAGCTGATGAACTACCCGGTGTTTGACGCCGGGTGGATGATGGCGCCGCGCGGGTTCGGCACGATGCTGGCGATGTTTCTGGTGGCTCGCATCATCGACCGGGTCGACAACCGCCTGTTCATCCTGGCCGGGTTCCTGATGACCGCGGCCTCATTGTGGCAGATGACCGGGTTTTCGCTCTATATGGGTTCGGGGCCGATCCTGTGGGCCAGCTTCGCGCAAGGTTTCGGCCTCGGCTGCACCTTCGTGCCGCTCAACCTGCTCGCGCTCTCGGGGCTGCCGCACCACATCATGACCCAGGGAACCGCGCTGCGGGCGCTGATGCGCATGCTCGGCGGCAGCATCGGCATCGCGATCCTCGAAACCCAGCTCACCCAGAACACCCAGATCGTCCATTCCCGCCTGGTCGAGCATTTGCGCCCGGACAACCCGCTGGCCCGGTTTCCGTACCTGTCGGCGCCCTACAGCCTGACCGACCCCTCGGGGATCGCCGCGCTCAATCACGAGGTCACCCGCCAGGCGGCAATGGTCGCCTACAATGACGATTTCGCATTGATGCTGATCGTCATCCTCGCCTCCTTGCCATTACTGCTCCTGGTCCGCGGCCCGCGCCGCCAGCCAATGCTGCGGCAGCGGAGGATTAATATACTCTGCTTGTTGGCTGACATTCAGAGGTCGATGGCAAACGTCCGCAGTGCGCGCCGATATCAGACTTTCCGTCGATGCGTGATGCTCTCGGCTCGGGTCAGACGGTGGGGGTCGCTGGCGATCACAACCCGTTGACCGAGGTGCCGCGACCAAGCGGGGGAGGATCCCGTTGTGGTTGCCTCCGCGCACCGGAACCTCGCCTCTCTGAAACCTGTTCGGGCAATCAACCGCGCGGCAGCGTTCGCGTGCGGTGATCACTCCTTCTATCAGCTTTGAGGACCACACATGTTTTTCCACCGCAAGGAACTGATGTACGACGTCAAGATCCAGGGTGCCGATCCGCGCTTTGGCGAGATGCTGCTGGAGCAATTCGGCGGCGCGACCGGCGAGCTCAGCGCCGCACTGACCTATTGGACCCAGTCCTTCCATGTCGAGGATCGGGCAATCCGCGATATGCTGCACGACATCGCGCTTGAGGAGTTCAGCCATCTCGAGATGGTTGGCCGGATGATCGAGCAGCATACGGAGAAGAGCGACTCTCGGGATGCGGCGTACAAGAGCACGCTCTTCGCGGTGCGCGGCGTTGGGCCGCATCTCGTCGACAGCAACGGACAGGCCTGGACCTCGGCCTATGTCAATGAGGGTGGCAATGTCGTTCGCGACCTTCGTGCCGATATCGCCGCCGAAGCGGGTGCGCGTCAGACCTATGAGGCGCTGATCAAGCTATCACCGGACGAGGGCAGCAAGAAAGCACTGACCTTCCTGCTGACCCGCGAGATCTCGCACACCAACATGTTCATGAAGGCGCTGGAGTCTCTCGGAAAGCTCAGCGAACCCAATTTCGGCTATGTCAAGCCGGACGAGACGGTCGACCTCTATTTCAATCTGTCCACGGACGGCGCGCTCGACGCGCGCGGCCCGTGGAACCAGGAGCCGCATTTCAAATACGTCGATCAGCCGACCCCACAAGGCGGCATACCGCAGGAGGTGAAGAACCCGGACGACGAGCGGCAAACCCCAAAAGCCGCGTGATAGCGCGTCGTCATTTCAGCCCAGGGGTGCGACGAGGATGGTTTTTCTCGATCCCTCCCATTCGGATTTCGTCCTCGATCGCACCCGGGCGTTCCTCCGCCGCGCAGCCGCGCCCTCGAAGCCCACTTCCCTCTCCGAGCGCACGGTCGCGGCGGCCCGCCAGATACTCGAGGGCCAGCGTCTCGGCCGGCGTCGGTACCTGGCGTTCGCCGGGCCCGCCATCGTGGCGTCTATCGCCTACATGGACCCCGGCAACTTCGCGACGAACGTGCAGGCCGGCGCAAAATATGGTTACAGCCTGCTCTGGGTCGTGCTGCTCGCCAATCTGGTGGCGATGCTCTTCCAGGGTCTCTCGGCGAAGCTCGGCATTGTTACTGGCCGGAACCTCGCCGAGATGTGCCGGGAAGAATTTCCGCGGCCGATCGTCTGGGCAATGTGGGTCGTCAGCGAATTCGCCGCGATGGCGACCGACCTTGCCGAGTTCCTCGGCGGCGCCATCGGACTGTCATTGCTGTTCCACATCCCCCTGTTGGGCGGGATGACAGTCACGGCGGTTATCGTTTACGGGGTTTTGCTAACCGAAAGGCGCGGATTTCGGCCCCTCGAGTTCATCATCGGCGGCCTCGTCGGCGTGATTGCCCTTTGTTATCTGATCGAATTATTCATTGCGCCGGTCGATTGGGGCTCGGCCGCACTCCATATGGCGCTGCCGCACATCCCCGATGACGAGGCGCTCCTGCTTGCCGTCGGGATCTTCGGCGCGACGGTCATGCCGCACGCGATCTATCTGCACTCCGGTTTGACGCAGGCCCGGATCCCGCCCCGCACCGAGAGCGAAAAGCGACTGCTCGTCCGCATCTCAAATCGCGAAGTGGTCGTGGCACTCATGGTGGCCGGTCTTGTGAATATCGCGATGGTGCTGATGGCCGCGGGCGCTTTTCATTCGGGCCATCCCGATGTCGCCGAGATCGGAACCGCCTACCACACGTTGGTCCCGCTGCTCGGCGGGGCTGCGGCCGGAATTTTTCTGCTCTCGCTCCTCGCCTCCGGGATCTCGAGTTCGACCGTCGGGACTCTGGCTGGCCAAATGATCATGCAAGGCTTCGTCGGCTTCCGCATTCCAATCTGGATCAGGCGGTTGGTCACGATGTTGCCCGCCTTCGCTGTCGTCGGCCTGGGCATCGATGCGACGAATGCGCTCGTGATCAGCCAGGTCGTGCTCAGCATCACGCTCCCCCTTCCGATGATCGCCCTCCTCAAGTTCACGAGGCGCCCCGACCTGATGGGCCGCTTCGCCACTGGTCGGCTGATGCATGCCGCAGCGAGCATCGGGGCGGCGATCGTGCTGATGCTCAACGGATTGTTGATTCTGCAGACGTTAGGCGCTCCGCTGCCGGGGTTGTCTCTCGGCTAGAAGACAGAATTTATCGCAGTCAGCTAAGCCGCGGGGACATCCCACGATCCGCCTCTGAGAGAACGCGGCTCGGGAGCCGTTAGAGAGATCCGCCGGTGTCCGACGGCCACTCGGGTCCGGAATGATCAATGGCTCGTGGGCCGGGCACGCGCGGCTCAGAGTTGCCCCGCTGTGAGCTATGGTGGGGAATAGATGAAAACTCCCACTGCATGAAACCCGCGATTGGCTCAAGGTAATGGCCGCAATGGAGCGCAGTTTTGAGCATCGCCGATTGTCCGATTAACGGCGGGGATGCGCCCGATTGGAGCCATTCGCGTGGTCGCAGTCGAACTGGCGGGCAGATAGAAGTGAGTATTCACCCGTTAATGCTGGGCATTCCAGCGCGAGAGGACCCTGTTCTGGTGCCGGAGGGTCACATAGCAATTCGGATACTCACGCGTCGCAGCGTGACAGGCGGCATAGCCGATGCTGCTGTGGGCGGTTACCGCGAGCACCTGTTCCACGCTTGTACGATCCTCGTTCCATAGCTCGACCCTATAGGGCAGTCGTCGCGTGGGGTTGCCGAGCGATCAGAGTCGGCATCTGGCGGTGTGTCATCCGGATTGTTCCTACCCTGGGCCATTCGGGGCCGATCCTGTTCGCCAGCTTCGCGCAAGGTTTCGGCCTCGGCTGCACCCGGGGTCGGTCGCGTGTATAGGAATTTGATGAACCGACGAATGCTCGCAGCAGCGGCAGGAATCGCGCTCGCGAGGTAGTAAAGGAATGGCCCAGTGAAAAGAGATGAGCTGAACGCAGCTTCTAGATCAAGAGTTTGCAATGTTGATCTTGCGCAATTTTCGCGCAGTTGTTCTGCCGCGCGCATAGCCGCTCCGGTGTCTGACGTGCTCGATGAATACGCGTAATTTGGGCAAGACCTGACGTCTGTCGGAGTAATATAGAAAAACCCCTGGCGTTGTGACGACAAAGGGCGTCAGGAGGGCTTGCAATCGACCGTCAGCGATCGGTGCTTTGGCGAGCGGGCCGGGCACCTGTGCAAGTCCTACCCCCTGGATCGCTGCTCCGAGGAGTGTGGGGTAGTCGTGCGCGACGAGCGGCCCAGAGACTGTTGCCTCGATTGCCTTGTTGCCGTCGACAAAGGACCAGGGCGCGATCGATCCGTTTGAGCGGCGCATGCGCAGGCAGGCGTGCTGACGCAGATCGTCGATGCGCTCCGGCCGCTTCCGCCTGCGCAGATAATCGGGGCTGCCAACGACCACGAACGGGAAGGGCGGGGTCAGCCGCACCGCGACCATGTCAGCCGCAATGAACTGGCCCAGACGGATACCGGCATCAAACCCTTCGGCCGCGAGGTCGACCAGCTCCTCGCTTGCGGCGATCTCCACTTCAACCTCGGGATAGGCCTGGCAGAACGATGCTATCAGGGGCTCCAGCAGGATCGGCACCACCGCGCGCGGCACTGAGAGGCGCAAAAGTCCGGCCGGCCGTTGCCCTAGGTCACGCGCGACTTCGCTGGCAGCGACGAGTTCCTCGAAGGCGGGCTTTGCACGCGAAAGGAATCTCTCGCCGGCTTCGGTCAGGCCGACACTGCGCGTGGTGCGGATGAAGAGCGCTGCGCCGACGCGCGTCTCGAGTGCGCGCACCGCCTGGCTGATCGCCGATGGAGTCACCCCGAGTTCCGCAGCCGCTCTGCGAAAACTGCGGTGCTGAGCAACGCTGAGGAACGCCTCCACGCCGTCGAGGGCGCCCTGCCTGACTGTGAAGTTCTGCTTCATACCCCGTCGACATTATCGCGGATAGTCGCTCGCAGGAAGCGGTCTTACATCTGACTTGCAAATCAGGAACACCGCTCCTGTCGAGCCCCAATATTCGCGACATCATGGCTATCCCGAAGAACAAAGGTGACCGCCGTGATCGGAGAAACGAGACCGATGAAAGCAATCCGTAACATCGTCTTGGCACTCACCCTAACTCTGATAGGCGCTACTTCCATGGCCCATCCATCCGTCGCCCAAGCACAAGCCACCTCGCCCATAACCACCGGGGTGATGGTCATCCTTACCGTGAAGGCGGGCGTCACACGCGAACAAGTCATGGCCGTCATGCCAGCTGAAATCCGGCAGACCGTGCAGCTCTATCTCAATGGGAAGATTCGCGAGTGGTATTCGCGTGGCGATGGTCGCGGAGTCGTTCTCTTGCTGGATACCAGGGATGTTGCCGAGGCGCAGACGATCATGGAGGGCCTTCCATTGGCCAAGCAAAATCTTATGGACCACGAATATATCGCAGTCGGTCCGCTTTTACCGCTCCGCTTGCTCATGGCCAATCCCTGAGCGCCCGCAATAAGGACGCGCCTCACATGGAGGACCGCCGATGACCACCGATGCTGTTCCCGCTGCTATCGTCCCGCCGCATCCCGCTTGGCGTGGCCTGCTTTGGACCGTCCCATTCACAGTACTGTGGACGTGGTTGATCTACTCGCTACCAGTGCTTCCGGAGAGCGGCATTCCGGCCCTGGCCGTTCGGCTGATGGTCCATGGACTCATCGCGCTCGGCTTGTGGCTCGGCCTTGAACGCACCGACCTGACTCCAGGCCAGCGTCGCACGACTTGGCTGGCGATCATGGTCCCGTTCACGCTTTGGGCCGCTGTCGCCTGGACAGCGGCCGTCAATGGTATCTTCCGCACGGGCGCCTTCCCCTTACCGTTGCTGCCATCGGCGATCTTCCTGCCGGTGATCATCGGCGCTCCGCTGTTGCTGTTGTCGAAGCGGGTGGGACAGCTGCTCGATGCGATGCCGACGACGTGGCTCGTCGCTCTTCAGCTTTACCGCGTCTTCGGCAACCAATGGCTCGCTTACTGGCTGCGTGGGCTACTGCCCGGCCTATGGGCGTTGCCGGCAGGAACTGGCGATGTGCTGACCGGCCTGTTCGCCGTGCCGGCGGCGATCGCCTTGGCGACCGGCACGGCTGAGGGGCGGAAAGCGGCGATCCTCTGGAACATCTTCGGCTTCGCGGACCTCGCCGTCGCGATCACCTTGGGAATGATCATTTCGCCCGGCCCGTTCCAGCTGATCGTTCTGAATGGCCCGAGCATCGGCCTAGACGGTTATCCCAATGTGCTGACCCCTGCTTTCGTGGTGCCAGGCTCGATCCTGCTGCACGCGCTGTCGCTGCGCCAGCTGCGCCGCCGTAGCCGGACGGAGGCTCTGGGGCGCTAGACGCGCGCCTCGGCAAGGCTCGGTGCCTGCTTCGCCATGAATGACTTACGTAGGTATAACCACCGGGTCAGCGCGAGGCAGGTCACATAAGGCAGCAGGAGGGCTGGTCCAATGCGCGCTAACGACCGCAACCGCGCTTGGATCGTGGTGGTGCTGCTCTTCATTTTCATGGTGATCAATTTCGCCGACAAGGCGGTGATCGGGATCGCCGCTGTCCCGATTATGCAGGAGCTGCAACTCGGCCCGCGCCAGTTCGGGTTGATCGGCTCCAGTTTCTTCCTGCTGTTCGCGGTCTCGTCGGTCGCGACCGGCTTTCTTGCCAACCGGGTGCAGACGCGCTGGGTGCTGCTGGCGATGGGCTTCATCTGGGCGCTGACGCAGTTTCCGGTCATCGGCTCGGTCGGGTTCGAAACCCTGGTGGCCTGTCGTATCGCGCTGGGGGCCGGCGAAGGTCCCGCAACACCGGTGGCGCTGCATTCCGTCTACAAGTGGTTCCCCAACGAATTGCGTACCCTTCCGACCGCCGTCATTGTGCAAGGCGGGGCGATCGGCGTCATGCTGGCACTGCCGCTGCTCAACTGGGTCATTGTGCGTTGGACTTGGCATTGGGCCTTCGGCTCACTCGGCTTGGTCGGCCTTGTTTGGTGCGCATTCTGGCTCGTCTTTGGCCGCGAAGGGGCGTTGGACAACGGGAGCGTCAGGGGAAAGGACGCGGCGCAATCATCCCTGCGGGTCGGCTATGCTCAATTGCTGCTGAGCCCCACGATCTTGGCGTGCTGGGCGGCAGGGTTCGGGGCCAACTGGGCCCTGTCGCTGGCGCTCTCGTGGCAAGGCGCTTACCTGATCAAGGGTCTTGGCCTTGCGCAAAGCTCGATCGGGTTCCTGGGAGGACTGACCGCCGGCGGCACCGCGGTCGCGATGCTTGCGACCGGCTGGTATTCGCAACGCCTGCTGTCGCGCGGCGTATCGAGCAGACTGGCGCGCGGCATCCTCGGCGGGTTGAGCGTCGTCCTTGGCGGCGCTGCGCTGGCGCTGCTGCCGTACGTTCCGGGCACCCCAGTCAAGATTGCCCTGACGACGCTCGGGGTGGCGCTGCCTTCGGTGATCTACGTCATCAGCAATGCCGTCGTCGGTGAAATCACCCCGGCGGCGCAACGCGGCGCGCTGCTCGCGATCGGCACCGCAGTCGCGAGCTCAGCCGGCCTCTTCGCACCCTATATCATGGGCAGTGTTATTGAGAGCGCCGCGACACCGCTCGACGGGTTCAACACCGGCTTCTTCATGTGCGGGCTCATTATGCTGGCGGGCGGCGTCATCGCCATGGCCCTCGTAAATCCCGAGCGCGAGGCAAAACGGCGGCCGAGGCGCCTGCAGCCGCTCACCGTTTCTACTTGAGAGGGCGACCATAAATTTAGGTTGAAAGACGACGTTCGCGACCGCCCTCGGCACTCACCGGATGCGTGCGGCGACCGTCCGTTTGTCACCCAATGCGGCCGATTTTCCAGGCTGTGTCGGCGGTCGCCTTGGGGGCAGGAGCAGACCTCTGCGCGCATATTGCGGTAGCGCGCCTTGCACGGAGTGGATCCCGTCTCGATAGCAATAAATTGCGAGGATGTCAGTGCGATAGAGCTGCTGGCCGGTGGGTGCGACGATCGACAACCGCTTCTCGCGCACCGCTCTGATCGCGAGACCTTGGCCGCCCTTCAGCCGCCTTAGCCGACGCCACGCGTCAGCGCGCGGTAGCGGGGCTCCGGGATCGGCAGAGCGCCCTCGCGCGCCACCGCGAGCCAGGCTTTGATCGCCTGTTCGACCTCGCTCAGCGCTTCGGCCGGCGTGTCGCCGAACGCCGAACATGATTGCAGATCCGGCACATCGGCGACCCAGGCGCCGTCCGGCTCCGACCAGAATAGGTTGATGTAGTATTCCGGGATCATTGCGGGTGCTCGTTCGTCAGGCCGAATTCCCGAATCATGTCGAGGAACTGTGAAATTTGATAAGGCTTGGCTGCCAGGCTTCGAGGTTACAGGCTCAGCGGGCGAGGCACCTGCAGACGCGTGGAAATGTAGTGGCTGAGCAGGGCGTGCCCCCAAGTAATATAGTTAACATTTGGGCAACAGCCTGACTGAGATCAGGCTAAGTTGGCGTATCAGCCGTCAAGCTGACGTTACAAAAGCCCAAAATATGTCACAAGCAAAAACGACGCAAAGGTTGACGGCGAGTTTTTAGCCTGTCTAGCCTTGAGGTCTTACCTTTTATGCCCGGTTCCGTCGGGGGACAGTCGGGCCTACATCGATCTGCATTTCCTCGCCCATCCAATATTACTGGAATGGGACAGCACTCTTCGTTCGCGCGCGGCAAGGAGATGCCCAGTGAGAAGGACACGATGCAATGCCGATGCGTCGAACGATCGCTATTTCCCTTGCGTGCTTGGTGACATCCGCCTGCGCGATAGGAAAAACGCCGCAAGAGAGCACATCCCATTACCCGAATGAGACCACTGACCTCGGCCAGGGGAACGCAGAAGCGGCGACCGATAAATCTCGCGGTTTGACGCCCGAAGCAGATGCGTGCGGCAGCATCCTCGGCAACAGCTGCAACCTCGTTCGTGCGGTTGAGCGTCGTCAATTCGGGAAAGCTGCCTGGTACGACCTGGTGAGCAACCGGACCGCAAGCGGCGAAATCCTCGATACGGTCACCGCCACTGCCGCGCATCGATCGCTCCCACTAGACTCTTTCGCGAATGTAACGAACCTCGACAACGGCCGCTCGGTCATCGTCAAAATCAACGACCGCGGCCCATACACGCGTGGACGCATTCTCGACCTCTCGCCGCGTGCTGCCGACATGCTTGACATGAAGCGTGCCGGCGTAGCGGCAGTCATCCTTGAACCCTTGGTAAATCAAGCGGCCGCAACCGTCGCGGTGTTTCAAACCTCTGGTACGTCAGTGGCGCAATAAGCTGGCCTGGGAGGCCCACACCTGTCAGCCGGCGAATGGCGCCGGCAGCGCCCGCGGATCCGATAGCGTCTTCAGCACCGCGATCGCCGCATCCAGAATTGCATCCGACGGCGGCCGCAGCGCGCTGCTGCGCATGCTCGGCGGCAGCATCGGCATCGCGATTCTTAAAACTCGGCTTACCCAGAACACCCAGATCGTCCATTCCCGCCTGATCGAGCTTTTGCGCCCGGACAGCCCGCTCGCCCGGGTCCCCTACCTGTCGGCGTCCTACAGTCCGACCGACCCCTCGGGGATCGCCGCGCTCAATCACGAGGTCACCCACCAGGTGGCGATGATTACCTACAATGACAGTTTCGCATTGATGCTGATCGTCATCCTCGCCTCCTTGCCATTGCTGCTCCTGGTCCGCGGCCCGCGCCGCCAGCCGCTGGCCGCAGTGGCGGATGATTAGGCCGAAGCCTTTGGTGCGAGCGCTCGAGGGTTCGACGAGGTAAGGGTCGGATGCCGGCGATGTGCCGGAGGGGGCCATTTCGGGCATCGCCAAAAAGGCGACTCTTTTTACCGCCTTAGACTGGCGGATGTTCACATTGCGCCAGTGCGCAATCTCGTCGGTGCGACGACGCCGGGGTTGACAGACAGCGCTTTCGAGCCAATACTTTCCTATATGGTGAACTATGATGGCCGGCTTGACCGGACGTTTGCGGCGCTCGTCGATCCAACTCGGCGGGCGATTCTCGCCCGGCTCGAACGCGAGGACGGCGCCTCCATCAGCGCGCTGGCGCAGCCCTTCGAGATCAAGCTGCCGGCGGTGATGAAACATCTCGACGTGCTTGACAATGCCGGCCTGATCACCCGGTCGAAAGTCGGGCGCACCGTGACGGTACGGCTCCGACCCGAGCCCATGCGGGAAGCGATCGATTGGCTGCGCCGCTATGAACGCTTCTGGTCGCAGAGCCTCGATCGGCTCGCGGCTTATGCGGAACGCAAGGAAGCCGAAGCGAGGAAGAAAAGACGATGACCAGTCTAACGCTCGTGCGCCGGATCAAAGCGCGGCCATCGATCGTCTTCGATGCGCTCACCACACCGGAAGGCATCGCCAGCTGGTGGGGCCCCGACGACGGCCCGGTGCTTGTGGCGGAAACCGACCCGCAGGTTGGGGGCCGCTTCCGTGTACGCTTCCGCATGCTCGATGGAAGCGAGCATGAGAGTAGCGGCGAATATCTCGAAGTCGTGAAACCCGAGCACCTGCGCATGAGTTGGCGCTGGACGGGCGGCGCGGAAGATCCCGGCGAGTCGCTTGTCGAGATCAGGCTTCGCGCCGTCGCCGACGGGACCGAACTCACATTGACACATTCGCGGCTGCACGACGAGGAGAGCCGCCGCGGCCATCAGGAAGGCTGGACCGGGGCGCTCGACAAGCTGGAACGCCATTTTCTTGTAATCGAGCGGAGTTCTCCGTGAACCAAACATCCGCCGTAGAACCGAGCGTCGCGAGGCCGTCTGATCGGCCGGAGCAAAGCCTTCGACCAGCTTCACCCTGCGCCATGAAAATCGCCAAGGAGCACATCACATGATCACGATCTCCGCTTTCAAATGGGTTCCGGAGTTTGCTCAGGGCCAGGTGCGCGATCTGCGCGCGCGCTGGGCGCTTGAGGAAGCCGGTCTGCCCTACAAGACCCGCCTGCTCGAGCTGGGTGATCAGGAAAAACCGGACTATCGCGCACTGCAGCCCTTCGGGCAGGTTCCGATCTTCGAGGAGGACGGCTTTGTGCTCTTCGAATCCGGGGCCATCGTGCTGCATATCGGCGAACGGAGCGAGATGCTCCTGCCGAAGGACGCGGGCGGCCGCGCACGCGCGACGCAGTGGCTAATCGCGGCACTCAATTCCATCGAGCCGTTTGTTATGAACGTCGCCCTGATTGACCTCTTCTACGCGAATGAGGAATGGGCGAAGCTGCGCCGGCCGGGGGCGGTGGAGTTTGTGCAGAAGCGCCTGTCCGCGCTCTCCAAGTCGCTGGGCGACAAACCCTACCTCGATGGCGACCGCTTCACTGCCGGCGATTTGATGATGACGACCGTGCTGCGAATGCTGAAGCACACCGACATCGTCACAAGCGAGAAGCGCCTCGCCGCCTATGTCGAACGCTGCACCGCGCGGCCTGCCTTCAAGCGAGCGTTTGATGCGCAGATTGGCGATTTCAGGAAGGCTGCATAGCCTGGATCAGGCCAATTCCGTTATCTCTCGGCCCGCGCGGCTCACAGCACAAACAGGCCGTTCCACTTGAAGCCCAGGCAAGCGAAGTGGGGCGGCCCTGGACCCCCGCTTTCGCGGGGGCGACGAATACGAGAGAGCGACCCGTTCGGAAACTACTCTAGAGCGGCAATGGCAGGGGCGAGGGGGACGATCAGCATCCAAAGCAACGCGGTAGACTTTCCTGATCGGGTCGGATAGCGTAAAGAACGGAATTCGGAATTCCGCATACGGAGGGTGGATGCAGCCTCTCGCCTCCCAGCCGGCATTGATCGACCGGGCCTATGAGCGGCTGGTCGAGGCGATTGCCGATGGCACGCTAGCCCCCGGGCAGCGCATCCGCCAGGAAGAGCTCGGCCGGGCGCTCGGCGTCTCGCGGCAGCCGATCAGCCATGCGCTGCAACTGCTGAAGCAGCAGAAGCTGGTGGAGGAAAATGGCCGGCGCGGGCTGATCGTCTCCGAGATCGACGCGGCCAGAGTCCGCGAAATTTACCAGGTCCGGAGCGCGCTCGACGCGCTGGCCGCGCGGCTGGCCGCCGAGCGCATCGCCGAGCGGGTGATGGACAGGCGGCAGCAACAAGCCGCGCAGCGGGCGCTCGCGTCCGGTCTGGCGCTACCGCCGGATGCCCCCGTGCTGGCGTTTATCCAGGCGGATGTTGCGTTTCACACCGCGCTCTATCGTCTGTGCGGCAACCGCGCGATCGAAGACACCGTCGCGGCGCAATGGCCGCATCTGAAACGCTCGATGGGGGCGGTGCTCGACGACCCCGAGCAGCGCCCGCTGGTATGGGCCGAGCACCGGGAGATCCTTCGCCTCGTGCTGGCCGGGGATGCCGTGGGCGCCGAGCGCGCGGCCTGCGGTCATACCGACCGCGCCGGCGCCGAAACCGCGCGCCGCCTGAGCCAATCCTTTCGGTCGACAAAAGGAGAGCGCGATGCCGCTCACGGCACAGCAGCTTCAGCAATTCGCTGAGGAAGGCTATTTGTTCCTGCCCGGCTGCTTCGCGGAGGAGGAAGTCGCGGTCCTGCGCGACGAGGCCGAGCAGATTTACGCCACCAACCGCCAGGAGGTCTGGCGCGAGAAGACCGGGGCGCCGCGGACCGCCTTTGCCGCCCACACCTATAATCAGGCCTTCCGGCTCCTGGGGTACCACCCGCGGCTGATCGGCCCCGTCGAACAGGTGTTTGGCGAAAAGCTGTACATGCACCAGTACAAGATCAACGCCAAGGCCGCCTTCGAAGGCGATGTCTGGCAATGGCACCAGGATTACGGCACCTGGGCGCGCGACGACGGCATGCCGGAGCCGCGGGCAATGAACATCGCGGTATTCATGGACGAGGTCATGCCGGTCAACGGCCCCTTGATGCTGGTCCCGCGCAGCCACAAGCAAGGCGTGCTGGCAGCCGGACACGACAAGGAGACCACTTCCTACCCGTTATGGACGCTCGACAACGCGACCGTCACTCGGCTCGTCAATGAGGGCGGGATCGTCGCACCAACCGGCAAACCCGGCTCGGTGCTGATGTTTCACGGCAACCTGGTGCACGGCTCGGCGCCGAACATCACACCCTACCCGCGCCGCATCGTTTACCTCACGCTGTGCGCCGTCTCCAATTACATCCGCACGCCGACCCGGCCGGAATGGATCGCGCATCGCGATTTCACACCGATCGAGCCGGTCGCCGACGACGCGCTGCTGCGTTACGCCCGCGCCGCGGCGAGCCGGGCGGCGGCAGAGTAGGCCAATGAATCTCCACCGCCTTCTGCAACAGCGCGCCGCGGCAGGCAAGCCGGTCCGCGCCGGCCTGATCGGCGCCGGCAAATTCGGTTCGATGTTTCTGAACCAGGTCCCGACGATGCCGGGGCTGGAGGTGTTGGTCATCGCCGATCTCGATCTCGAGCGGGCGCGCGCCGCCTGTCGCAAGGTCGGCTGGGATGCACAGCGCATGGACCGAACGCGGTTTGTCACGTCGGGGGCGGAGTTGTGCGCCGATCCCGAGATCGAGGTCGTCGTCGAGGCGACCGGCTCGCCGGCCGCCGGTATTGC
>JBJMQW010000059.1:0-6748 GCA_045802495.1 Allostellaceae bacterium
AACCGACGTCCAGTACTGGACCCTCCTATTGCCTCACCGGCGGATGTTACCGGAGCGGGTCGTCCCCGAAGTCCATAGGAGGGGCGCCGCACGCGTCGCGCGGCGCCCCCACGAGCGAGGCCCCGTGACCACGAAGCTGTGCAAAGTGGCCATCGATGGCGACCGCTGCAGAAGGATCAGTGTCGGCTTCCCGACAACTCGGCTGTCTGAGCCCAGAAGCCAACCTTTCGGCCATGCTTGGCGCGCAGACGGCTGACGAAGGTCTCGTGTGTTTCGAAAGTGACAAAGTCCTGGATACTTGACGCGAGCGACACGCACTCGAGGAGATGTCGGGCAGCATGTCTGTAGCGGGAGGATTTCGCGCCCTCGAGTGTGTCCTCAATCATGGCCCGCCGGAGCAGGGTCGCGGCCAACGGGTGTTTTCCTTCGATCAACTGCGCCGCCGGATCCAGCAGATAGTAGAGATTTCCGTCGATCTCCGCGGCACGGGTCAGGACCAGCTGGGCGGCGCGGGCTTGGTCCGGCCAATCTCGGAGAAAATCGAGCGCTGCCGGGAAACTCCTGAAGCCAAGGGCATGTCTCATGGCCCGTTCCTCGGCTTCAACGTCTTCGAAATCCGGGAGCTTCTTCAGGTAGGCGCGCAGCTGAATGGATGAGAGGCGTTCCTCGAATGCTGCCCAACGAAGCTGCTGAGCCTGCTCCTCCTGACCCATTGCATCGAGCGCCTCGATGTAGACCTCTTCCCACGCACCGCCGTTACCATATCTGGCGAGGTAGAGCTCGTCGTGCTGCCCGGCTTGGCGGGTGCGCTGCTTCGGCCTCGCATGCTCCAGCGCGGCAAGCGCCTCGGCCGTCCGGCCGGCGGCCAGGAGACGGCGACCGATCTCGGCGCCCATCTGCGGCCGGCTCCGCTCTTCCCCCGGCACAAGCGCGATGTAGGCATCAACGTCTGCCTGGCCATCTGCAATATCCTGTAGCGCATGGCGAACAGCACTCGCGCGCCAGTCCTGTCCGTCCGCTTTGCGCGGTCGGTCCGCCAGTGCTTGCGCCAGACGGCTCTTCAGGCGTGTCGTACCCGCGTCCCCGAGGGCTGGGACCATAGCCGCCACCAAGCCGTCGAAGACGCCGTAGTCGTTGTTGGCCGACAGTGCGGTGAACACCTGATCTGCGAGACTCACCGGATCGGGTCTCGCGTTGACCGCAATAGTCCCGAGATCCTCGCATGCGGATCGAAAGATGTCTCCGACCGAACCATTGCTGTCATCGACGCGATTGATCACCGATTCGGCAAGGTCCATGAACCGCCACATCAAATCCAGCGCCAGGTCGGCGCGCGTCTGGGCAACCCGATCGACGATCATCGCTCGTTGCAGATCGAGGTCTTTTACGAAGTCCCGCCGCTTCTGCCAATCGATGAAGGACCGCGCCTTCCTCAAAGCGGTGATGCGCTTGCCGATCTCGGCAGCGATGCTGTCTCCGCCGGCCTGTGCGGCCAGTTCCAAACGTAGGCGTCGTTTGACCTCGACATCGGCCTCGGCGAGGTCGACAAGGATTGCGGCGAGCCGTTCGGGGCCGAGCGCCGCCACATTGTGCAAGGTGACCGTCCTCTTCGACGCCATACCGTCAACGTCTCCAGAGCCCGTCGAACCGGCTGGCGGCAGTCCTGGTGTAGTGGACGGTGTGCCTGGGATCGCGGTGGCCCAGGTAATCCTGGATGAGACGCAGATCGTAGCCCCTCTTGGCGAGATAATAGCCGCAGGAATGGCGCAACATATGCGGCCGGACCGGCGGAAGGCCAGCGCGGGTCGCAGCGGTGGCCATGAGATAGTTCACGGATTGTCGGGTCAGCGGCTGACCTCGTTCGGAGATGAATAGCCAGGGCATCGCATCCGACCGAGAACCGAGATACCGTTTGATCGCGCGCAACTCGTCGCCGGCGATCGGCTGC
The DNA here is from genome assembly GCA_045802495.1 of Allostellaceae bacterium. GTDB lineage: Bacteria > Pseudomonadota > Alphaproteobacteria > ATCC43930 > CGMCC-115725 > AP-15. The sequence goes on from JBJMQW010000059.1 coordinate 1,949, forward strand.
TCGACCGAGAGCCCGTTCTTTAGTCGCCACACCCGGAGCCGGGCTTGGTCGAGATCGACCTCGTCTCGCCGAAGGCTCACCGCCTCGCTGACACGCAGTCCGTGGCGATACATCATGAGTGCGAGGAGATGGTCGCGCACGCCATGCCGGCCAGCCCTCATCGCGTCCAGCAATACCTCGATTTCGCCGTCGGTCAGGAAGTCCTTCGAGCGTTCGTGCCGGTCGGCCGCGCTGCCGCTCACACTTTTGACGTTTTGCCGTTCGGCCGCCCGCCTTGGCACGGTAGAAGACCTTGAAGAATGCGTATGAGCGTTGGTCCACTTTTAACGAAAAGCGCCTTTTGTCTAAAGTTGGAGCCTGCGCAGGAGTCTCAGGCCGCCTCCTTAACTTCCAGGTCGAGGCGGCTCCCCATGTCGAGATCGAAAACCCCGTACGGGCTGACGTGGCCCCAGACCAGCGGGCTCAGGCCGCGCCGATCGGCCTCCGCCATCCGCCGCCGCCAACCCGGCTCAGCCAGGACGCACTGAAGCATCAGGGTGTTGATGTAGACGAGGCACGACTGGAGGAGGTGCAGCGCCAGCACCGAGACCTCCTGGTCCTCCAGCCGATTACTCGCAACCTCTCCGCCCTTGCCGAAAACGATGAACCCATTAGCGCTGTTCCAGGTTTCGACAACATTCAGGCCCTCCTGGATTTCGCGGCGCAATGCCTCCGAGTCGAGATAGCGGCATAGAAAGATCGACTTAACCGCCTTGCCGAGTTCGCCAAGGGCCCTGTAAGTCGGGTGCTGCAGGTTGCCGCGGGTGAAGCGCCTCAATATCGTCTCGGGATCGGCCGTGCGCTCGGCGAGTGCCGTGGCGTAGCGTACCATCTCGTCGTACTGCTGCTCGATCAACACCCAATCGATCGGCCGCGCCAGCACCGGGCCAAGGTTGGAATAAACCGAGCTCGTTCCGGCTGCCGGCAGATACAGGCGCTGCGCTGCGATCGCCTTGAGCCGGGGTAGCAAGGTGAATCCAAGCAATCGGCAGAACGCGAACGCCACCTCGCTCTGACCGTGGCTGTCGACGTAGCTGCGCTCGACCTCCATCTCGGTATCGTGGCGCAGCACGCCTTCGATCATGGCCGCGACCTCGGACGACGAGCAGCGCTTGAGCTGTGAATAGATACATGCCGATTTCCGCTCGACATGCCAGTAGATCATGACACCACGGCCGCCGTAGCGGATGTGCCATTCGGTCATGAGGTTCTGATCCCAAGCACCGAACTTCTTGCCGTCCGCAGCACACGCTGTCGTGCCCTCGCCCCAGATCTCGCATCGTCTCGCCCGGAAGGTCGCGTCGACCACTCGCCGGATCGCGTCGCGCAAGGATTCCTGGTCGATGTACCGCCGGCGCGTGTGCAGCAATTCCTTATAGGCGTCAGTGCTAGACCGGTCGGCTTGCGACCATGCGCCATCCTGCTTCCTCTTACGTAAGGGAAATATAAGTGCTTGATAAATCTGGTTTCGCGAGAACCTGCGCCCCTTTGCTCCAATGCAAATGCGTAAGACGCTACTCGCAACAGCCATGACAGTTTCGCTGCTCGTGCTTGGCTCACCAGTTAAAGCGGATGATTTTTCCATCAATGCACCACCAGTGGGCAGCGATCACCTGCCAAAGAAGGGGTCGGCTACTTACAGCGGCATGTACGCGTTGTCCGGCGCGTGGAGCGGCGTGACGGGGCCTGTTCAGCTGTATGTCGATTTTGGGACGGACAGGGTTATCGCTGATCTGACGATCCCGCCGCTTGGAGCGCCCGGCAGCCAAACGCCCGAGACCCACTTCACGCCGACCGGCGACATCAGTCTCAACAAGAAAGAACCGGCGACCTACGTCCTGACCGAGGGCGTTGCTTTTAGTCCCGATCAGCCGTTTATCAATATGAGCGGCAGTTTCTCGGGGCCGCGTGGGCGCAATCCCACTGGCACCCTGACCGGCACGATATGCGTCCCGCTCGATATAGCCTCCCCTGCGCGGTGGGTGGCATTAGCGTGATACGGGGCATCTCCGGCACATTCTCGGCGACGACACCAAAGTAGTCAGATACCCATGTGGCGCGCCATCAGGCGTTACTCAGGGGTGTATGAAGCGCCTGTCCGACGCAGGGGTGGAACGGGGTTACCTTGCTAGCCGACTAGGCCCCCGCTACCGCAGGGAAAAAAAGCAACGGGTTAGCGCTGCGGTTTTCATTGTAGCAAAAGGGACCGATCCGCAACAGGCCGATTCGCCTGTTGAAACAATCCTGTTACGTTATGCGCGGTCCAATGACACGCGCAGCAACAGCCGCGAACAGGTGCAGGAACGGGAGCAGGGCAGGGGCCGCAGCATCGAGCGGGATATTCCGCCGCCGTAACCCTGTACCGAGTTTCTAAAATTTAATACACCAGCGATCGCATAGGTTGTGCGGGACGTGCGGATTATCGAAGGCTCATAACGGGGGGCATAAGTCAGGATTTTGGCGAATGCCGTTGCAGTAGTTCTGATGTGGCGGAACGCGTGTTTTGCCTTGGTTATATCCAACAGCCTTGGGTCGCTCCGGTAGAGGGGAAGCTCGTCATCAAATGGAAGGAACTGCATGAAAAGCGTTGTCCAGAAGTTTTGGCCGGCATTGGCGGAGACGCCTCAGACGCCAGCATGGCCGAGGAAATGCCGATTAATTCGTGCCGGCGCGTTCGTCATGGCCGTTATGCTGCTTACCGGTTCCGGCTCACCGTACGGCGCCACGGCCCAAACGATCGACCCGACTGTGGTGGACCCGAACTTGGGCGTGAGAACTGTAGTGGCTGGCCTGAACCAGCCCACTACTATGGCCTTTCTTCCATCCAAGCACGGTCTGGTAACAGACATCTTGGTATTAGAGAAGGCCACCGGGAAGGTGCAACGGATTGTCAACGGGGCAATCCAAGGCACTGTGCTTGACCTGGCCGTCAACTCCGCCGCCGAGCGGGGGCTGCTTGGGATCGCCCTCCATCCGCAATTTCCGGATAATCCTGGAGTTTACCTGTACTGGACGGAGAGCAAATCCCGCGAGGACAGCACCGATCTGGCGGATGTGCCTTTACTCGGCAATCGGGTAGACCGCTTTGTCTGGGACGGCCATGCCCTCGTGTTCGACCGGAACCTCATCAAGCTGCGTGCTTTTCAGGCCGATGAGGGGCAGCCGCTTATGGGAAATCACAATGGTGGGGTGCTCCGGTTTGGGCCGGACCACAAGCTCTATATCGTCATCGGCGACTATGGCCGCCGCGGCTGGATGCAGAACCTTCCGTGCGGTCCGACTTCAACTTGCCCTGGGCCAAGCGTCCAGGACGACCAATTCGGAGGTCCGCAACCCGATAACGCGCATCTTACCGGCGTCGTCCTGCGGCTCAACGGTGACGGAACGCCACCTCACGACAATCCCTTTTTCAAGATCGGGCAGCAAATGGGCGGTGAGGTGGGTGCCAACATCCAAAAGATCTTCGCTTATGGCATCCGCAATAGTTTTGGCATAGCCTTTGACCCCGAATCAGGGGACCTCTGGCTCGAGGAGAACGGTGACGACTCGTTCAGCGGAGTGCACCGGATCGAGCCCGGCCAAAACAGCGGCTGGGTTCAGATCATGGGACCGGTCTCGCGCATTGCTGAGTACAAGGCGATTGAGACCAGTTCCGAGTCCGATCCGTGCATCGGTGGCGCCTATTTTGGGCTGCAGCAGATCCGGTGGCCGCCCTCGCTGATTGCAAATGATTCCGACGAGGCTCTCTCGCGGCTGTTTATGCTTCCCGGCGCCCAGTTCAAAGACCCGGAGCTGAGCTGGAAGTTCGACGTAGCTCCGGCCGGCATTGGGTTCATAACGGGGGGCGGGCTCGGACGCGAATACGAGAACCACCTCTTCTTGGGGGGCGCCCGCACTTTCCTCGAAGGCGGGCACCTTTTCCATTTCAGCCTCACGGACGACCGCCGGAATATCCGCGTAGGGGATCCTAGGCTGGAGGACCGAGTCGCTGATAACCTCTGTAAATGGGACATCACCGAGAGCGAAAGTCTGCTCTTCGGGCGAAATTTCGGGGTCGGTACAGATATCCAGACGGGACCCAATGGGAACCTCTTCGTGATATCGTCCTCAAATGGAGCAATCTACGAAATCTTCCGGCGCGGCTAGGCTATACGATCCGTCGAGCCGAGACCCGTGAAGCACCAGCGGCTAACCAGGCTAACCCCGAGCGGTGTGTCGTAGTCGGCCCCGTCGAAGTGTGAAAGGCGGTCTTCGCCGCGACTGACAGCAGGTTGTCGGCGAGGACCGCAGCTTGGCGGGAAGCTGGTCGTGTCCCGTGCATAGCGCATCACCTGAATACGGGCCGTGTGCTCGTCGTTATCGCCGGTCTCGCCCACCCGGTTGGCGTTCCTCGCATTTTTGCCACAGCCTAGATTCGGGCTGCCGGTTCCCATGCTCGACGACTTATCCATCGAGCTTGTCGCAGGCTTATTGCAAGGAGGGGTCGCTGCACGATTTGTTCAAAACTGCACGCTAACCCAACTTCGCCGATTCGAGCACTTTATGGCGCCTAACAGGTTGAAATTGCTTAGACCGACCTCCGAAGATCGGCACTACAGCGGGATCGGCGGCACGGGCCCGGCGGTGATCTTGGGGGGCGGTTGAACGGGCAGCTCCAGTTTGAGTTTCTTCAGCAAGAGGCTGAGCTCGGGTTCGGGCTAGGTATAGCGGGTGAGGATCAGCTCGCGGCCGTCGGTGGCGGGCAGGTGCGCGTCGATCATC
>JBJMQW010000060.1:0-10109 GCA_045802495.1 Allostellaceae bacterium
CGCAAGCCGTTGTTGCTCGCCAGTCTCACGATCTTTGGCCTAGCCTCGCTGCTGAGCGCATTCGCCGGCTCTCTACTTACGCTGAGCATCCTGCGCTTTTTTACCGGCATTGGGATTGGCGGCGCATTTCCGGGAGCGGCCACTTTGACTGGCGACTACGCACCACACCGGCTGCGGGCGACGATGATCATGGTGACTTTCACCGGGGCGCCGATTGGCGGCTTTTTGTGCGGGCAGCTCGCCGGCTTTCTGCTGCCCCGGTTCGGCTGGCCGAGCGTCTTTCTCGTGGGCGGTGTCGTGCCTTTGCTGATGGTGCCGGCACTGGCGTTCTGGCTCCCCGAATCGCCGCGTTTTCTCGCCGCAAAAGACAGTTTGTCGCCGCGTGACGCCGCATTGCTTCAGCGCCTCGACATCAGGCCGGGACCAGCTACTTCAGGGGCCGTCGACGTCGCGCAAGCCAATCCGATCAAGATGCTGTTTGGGCGGGGCTACGCACTGCAGACCGTGCTGCTATGGGTCGTTTTCTTCTGCAGCCTGATGAACCTGTTCTTGTTCGTCTATTGGTTGCCCGAGGTGCTTCACCTGACCGGCATGACGCCGGCCGAAGCGGCCCGCGCCACGAGCTTCCGCGAATTGGGCGCGATACTGGCGGTCCTCTATCTCGGCCTGCTGATCGACCGCTTCGGACCGGAGCGGGCGTTGGCACTGCATTATGCCGCCGGCGTCGTTTTCATCGCGGCGATCGCGCTCGTTGCAATGCCCTATCTGCTATTGGCGATCATGATCTTTTTCTCCGGCATGACCATCATCGGCAGCCAGACCGGCGCCAACGCGACCTGCGGCAAGCTCTACCCGGCGCGCATGCGCACCAGTGGGCTGGGCTGGGCGCTCGGCATCGGCCGCCTCGGCGGCATTGCCGCGCCAGTACTGGGCGGGTACCTACTGTCGCTGGGGATGGTACCGACGCAAATCTTTCTGAGCGCCTGCCTATTTGCCGTGATCGCGGCGGTGGCGACTGGGCTGTTGGCGCTGCGCGGCGCCGGCGCGCAGCTCAGCGCTTCTCGCTCGATGTCGGCGGAGTAACGGTACGCCGCATTGCCGGCGGGGCCGCCGGGATGCTGCTCAAGTCGATTTCCGGCATCGGCATGGCAAGCTGGCCAAGCACGGCATTGGCCAGCTCGTTGTAGCTCTTGAAGTTGCGGCGCAGCCAGCTGCGCCACATGACCATCCCGCCGCTGGCGTGCAGCTCAAAGGCCGACTCGCGGCCGTCGAGCGCCGAGGAGACGTGGTCCCAGGCCAATTGCAACAAGGCCGAGCGCTGCAATGCCGTGTAACCGCCGCCGCCGAAGGATTCTTCAAGGCCCGCGGCCATCTCGGACGCCGCGAGGTCGCGGTCGGACGGGGCGACGACGAGCGAGGAGCCCGGCACGATCCGCAGGATCTCGGAGATCCGCTGGCGGGACTTGAAGAGCGCGATGCCACCGGCCGCCAGATGCGCGTGATTGGGGAAGCAATAGCCCGCGGGGGTGAATTCGGGGTCGCGCTCGGCCGCGGTCAGGCAGCTGCGCACCGTCTGGACCTCGGCGATCAGATCGACGAGGTATTCGATCGTCTGCTCGTGCTCTTTGAGACCCATCGCATGGGTCAAGGCCAAGGCGAGGCCCAGCGTGAATTCCGCCTTCGACAGCCAATTGTAGAGATGGTGCCAGCGCAGCCAGCGCGGGATCGCCTCGGGGGAGGGGTCGACAAAGAAAACGCGCTCCCACGGCACGAACACGTCGTCCAGCCACATCTGGCCGTCGAGCTCGTCGTAGCGGCTGCTGAGCGGAGCGACGAAAGGGTTGCTGTCGCGTGCCGAGATCTTGCGGCACAAGGTCGTGACGCCCGGCGCATTGACCGGCACGATGAAGCTGGCGCGGTACTCGCCGATCTCGATGCCGCATAGCGCGCCGATATATACATCCTCGGCATAGGCAGGGCTCGTATGCATGCCGAGCCTGCCGCGGAGCACGACCCCGGCATCGGTCTCGCGCACCAGCTTCAACGCGACGCGGTCGCGCGGGTCCGGGCGCATCCGCTGGCCGATGATCGGCGCGCCGCCGCAAAAGGTCAGAAACCGCCCGGTTCGGGCGATCCCCTCACGATACGCCATTGCCTCGGCGATCGTCGACTTTCCCGGGTCGCGCGCCTGCACTGCCGTCAAAACGCCGAGCGCGATAAGATTTCCGTAGGCTGGGGTGTGGGTGATGTTGCCGGCGCTCAAAAACGTCGTCTTCGCAAAGGACCGGCCCATGCCGATCAGATCATCGACCCCGTTGGGCAGCACATAGGCCCACGGGATCCGTTCCCCGCCGGCATCCGGCGGCGCCAGCAAGACCTCCTGCCAGTCGGGGTCGAAGTGGCGGTCGTACCAGGCAACGTACTCCTCGACCATCGCCCGTGTGGCGGGATGGGTCGTCACATCGTCGGCCCAGCCCTCGCCCATCACCCAAACCTTGCGCCCATCCCGCAAGGCCTCACGGTAGTCGGCGCCGGTTCTCATCGTGTACTCAGACTGGGCAATCCTCGGCGTGTCCACCCGCGGTGACCTCGTTCCTGGGGTATGTTGGCAGACTATCCGCCGACATCGGGCGGCTCAAGCTCGGGACGGTGAGAGCCTCGCGAACGCACAGCGACGCACCACCCCGCGGCGCCGGCCCGCATTTCCGTATAGCAATGATATAATGTTGCAATTAAACTTAGGGGTAGCCTCGGTCGTGCCCCACGGCCCTTCGCAGTCGAGGCGGCAATGCCGAAGGCTCCGGTTTGTGATCGGCCCACTACCGCAAAGTTCCGCATGTGGCCATCCCATATTAACGCTGGGGCGCAGGTCCTGGGAAATCACTATGCGCCAAAACCTCCTCGGCGGGCTTCTCGCCTTCATCGTGATGGTTTCCGGGGCACAGGCGGACCCAATCAAGATCGTCGCGGCCGAAAACTTCTACGGCGACATTGCAAGGCAGATCGGGGGGCCCGGCGTCAGCGTGACCAGTATTCTCGCCAATCGCGACCAGGACCCGCATCTCTTCGAGGCGCGCCCGTCGGTGGCTCGGGATGTCTCGGGCGCGCGCATCGTCATCTGTAACGGAATCGGCTACGACCCGTGGCTGGAGAAGCTGCTCAAGGCCGCCCGCTCGACAAATCGCAACGTGATCGTCGTCGCCGATCTGGTCGGGAAGAAGAGCGGCGACAATCCGCACCTCTGGTATGATCCGACGACGATGTCGGCCCTGGCGAAGACCCTGTCCGACATGCTGATCGCGGAGGATCCGGTCCGCCGAACCGAATATGAGCAGCGCTTGGCGAGGTTCGAGGAATCGCTGAGGCCAATCCGGGCGAAGATCGGCGAACTCCGCAGCCGCCTGTCCGGCACCCCAGTCGCCGCGACCGAGCCGGTCTTCGGCTACATGTTCCGCGCGCTCGGCATGCAGGTGCGAAACGAGGCCTTCCAGAACGCGGTGATGAACAACACGGAACCCAGTGCCTCTGATATTGCTGCTTTTGAAGACGACCTCAAAACGCGCCGCGTCAAATTGCTGATCTACAACAGCCAAGCCAGCGGCCCGATCGTCGGTCGGATGCGGAGGATCGCCGAGGCGTCCGGGGTTTCCGTTATCGGGGTCACCGAGACCGAGCCGGCCGATCAGAACTACCAGGCATGGATGACAAGTGTGCTTGACGCAGTCGATCGAGCTTTGCCCCGGCAGACCCCGTGAACGCAATCGAGTTCCGCGACGTCAGGCTGAGGCTGGGCGGCCGCGACGTGCTGGCCGATGTGAGTCTCGATATCACGAAGGGCGAGTTCATCGGCGTGCTCGGACCGAATGGCGCCGGCAAGACGACATTGATGCGCGCCGTTCTGGGGCTGGTGCCGGCGGCCTCCGGCACGATCCGTGTATTCGGCCGGCCGTCGGCGCGCGGCAACGCGACGATCGGCTACATGCCGCAAGCCCGCAGCATCGGCGGCCCTTTGCGCCTGCGCGGCTGGGACTTTGTTGCCGGTGCAGTTGACGGCCACCGGCTCGGCCTTCCGTTCCCCGGCAGGGCGGCGCGCGCCGAAGTTGATCGCGTCCTCGAGCTGGTCGGTGCCCGTGCATTGGCTCAGCGCCCGTTGGCCGAGACTTCGGGCGGCGAGCGGCAGCGCCTGCTTTTGGCCCAAGCGCTGATCGGCAGCCCGAAGCTGCTGCTCCTCGACGAGCCGCTGGTCAATCTCGACCCGCATTACCGGGACCAAGTGGTCGCCCTGACAATATCGCTCCGGGCCGAGCTCGGGGTCACGATCCTCTTCAGCGCCCACGAGGTGAACCCGCTGCTCGGCGCGCTCGACCGCGTGCTCTATCTCGGGCGCGGCCGCGCGGCATTGGGCACGATCGACGAAGTGATCACGGGCCCGGTGCTGTCGCGCCTCTATGGCGCCGATATCGACGTGGTGCGCACGCGGGGCCGGATCTTTGTCATGTCGGGCCGCCACGACGCCGAAGAGGAAACCCACCGCCATAATGGGCCGGCTTATACGCATGATCAGCGCAGTGCGCCGCCGGCCGATGCTTGACTACGATTTCATGCAGAATGCCTTTGCGGCGGCGGCGATCGTCGCGATCGTCTCCGGACTGGTCGGCTATTTCCTGGTCTTGCGCGGCCAGACCTTCGCCGGTCATGCGCTTGCCCATGTCGGGTTTACCGGCGCCACGGGCGCGGCTTTGATCGGTTTCGCTCCATTGTGGGGATTGGTGCTGCTGACCGTCAGCGCCGGGCTCGGCATGGGGGCGCTGGGCGAGCGACTGGCCCAGCGCGATGTCGCGATCGGCATCGTCCTGGCGTTCTCGCTGGCGCTCGGCCTGCTGTTTCTGCACTTCTTTACCGCCTATGCCACCCAGGCCGCCGCATTGCTGTTCGGCAATGTGCTGGCCGTCGATGCCGAGACCGTATGGACCCTCCTGGCGCTCGGCCTGATCAGCGTCGGCGCGCTGTCGGTGATCTCGCGCCCGTTGCTGTTCGCCAGCCTCCAGCCCGAGCTGGCCGAGGCGAGGGGCGTGTCGTTGCGGTTCTATTCGGAGCTCTTCCTCGCCATTGTCGCGCTGGCGGTTGCCGAATGCGTGCAGATCGTCGGCGTGCTCCTCGTCTTCGCCCTGATGGTCGGCCCGCCGGCGGCGGCCCAAAGACTGACTACCGGCGTCGCAAGCGGCGTGCTGCTGTCGGCTGGGTTTGCTCTGGTGGAAGCCTGGGCCGGGATCGCTCTCGCCTATTTCACCGATTGGCCGAGCAGCTTCTGGATCACCACCCTGAGCGCGGCAATCTATCTGCTCGCCAATTTGGCGGATTTCGGACGGTCTCGGTAACCGAGCTCGACCCGCCGTCGGCTTCTAGTCTAATGCTTATTGCCGATTTCTGGATTTCCGTTCTCTAGCACTGTCGCCCTGGTGATAACAGCGTTCTGAGGCCTGTCGGACGTTGCAGCCGATCTTGGGGAAGGCCGGGATATCGATATCGGTTTACTGCACCGCGGCATCCTAGGTTGCGAAAAGCGGTCTCGGCGACGACGGCGCAATCGACTGATCACCGAAGCGGGGTAATCGAGAAGTGAATCCAGCGGTTCGGGACCACGCGCCTATTAGGCAATACCTCAGTAAGCAGACGCTGGGCCGACGTGACTGCAGGACTCTCGAGTGCCAAGTTCAGACCACGCGTCTGCTTCTCATCATATGCCGCGTTTAGGGTTAGCCCCGAAACACGAACTCTAACTTGAGACCGTCAGGATCGGCAAAGAAGAGAGCATAGTAGCCTGATCCATATTGCGGATACTCGGCTGGCGGATCGAGGACAACGGCGCCAATATCGACGAGCACTTGATGGAGCCGATCGACATCCGACCGGGTCTGAGCATAAAACGCCACATGATGCAGGCCGGGCGAGTAACGATCATGCGCCCGCTTTTCACCCGCGCCGAGTGCTCTTCTCAGACCGACGGAACATCGCCAGCCATCTTCGCCTGGTATATCGAAGTCGAAACCACCTTTATGCTGCCGGACACGGGTGTAACCCATGTAGCCGAGCACAACTTCGTAGAACGATCGGGAGTTCGCAGGATCCCGAACGGTGAGGTCAAGATGATCAATCGTGCCGCGCATACTGCGCCCGTAACGGTGCAAGTTGGGCAAGCATTGTGTGCAGACGGGGCTGCCCGTCAATTAATGTGCACATCCTTGGGTTTAAGAGTGGGCCGTTCAAAGAGGTGACCGACGCATCGGGGTCATGTACACCCTGGCTCGGCCCAGTAGGCAAGCTAGGTTGTCGCTATGGAAGGACATCCTCCAGGCATCGTCATGTCGTTCAACGAGTGCATCAATCGGGGGGACCTTGCCGGGCTCTCGCGTTTGATGACAGATGATCATGTGTTCATCGATTCTGCCAACAACACGATCTCAGGCAGGGAGCGGTGTGTCGAAGCTTGGAGAGAATTCTTCGCGGCCTTTCCGGACTATAGCAATCACTTCGAGCACATAGTGTTGTCGGGTAGCAAGGCCGTCATTGTCGGCTACTCCGTCTGTTCCGATGCTCGCTTGGCCGGCCCTGCCTTGTGGACCGCGACGATAGAGGGTCAACTGATCGCTGAGTGGCGTGTGTACGAGCACACAAGCGCCAACCGCGCGATGTTGGGACTGAAAGATTAGTGGGCGTCGAGCCTCAGTCCGCGATCGGCGCAATAGCGATCGATCGCTTCGGGCGCACCGGCGGCGTCGGCGAGCGCGACGTAGGTATCAGGCCTCAGGAGATAGAGCGCGTCGCGTGCAAGGCCCGCGGCTTCATGCTCCGCCGTCCAGTCAAATACGTGCAGCTCGATGTTGCGGCCCGCGCACCATTTGACGAGCTCGGGCTGCGCGCTGCCGTAGACATGGACCTGCCAGATTATCCCCGAGAGAGGGGCGAAATTGTCCGTGCCCTTGCTCCGCGCCCATGGCAGCCGATCGCCGCCGTGCACGTCGCCGGCTGACCCGACGCTGAGCGGCATCGCACGATAGTTGAGGGTGATCTGCGATACCGTCCTGAAGATGTAATCGCGCACCGGTTCCAGCGCGACGATCCTCGGGAAGATCACCGGTACGATGCGCGTGCGCACGATGTCAGCAATCCGTCCTTCGGCGGTGACGAAGCTGAACACGCGATCGGTCGTCGCCACCAGCCGCTTGGCAAAGCCGATGCGCTCGGCCTCGTAGGTGTCCTGCAGGCTGTCCGGCGCGCGGCCGGTCAAGACGGCGGCCAGCTTCCAGGCCAAATTGACGGCATCGCCGACGCCGGTATTCATGCCCTGGCCGCCGGCGGGGCTATGGATGTGCGCGGCGTCGCCCAGGAGGAAAGCGCGATCCTTGCGGAAATGCTCCGTCACCCGATGATGGATGTGATAGGTCGAGAACCAATTCACCTTCCTGACCTGGACCTTGAGGTTATCCATTGCCCGGCTGCTGACGTCCTCGAATTTGAGCGTCTCGGCATGGTCGGCGCGCTCGTCCCGAACGGTTCCGATCAGACGAGCCCGGCCTTCGCCGGCCAAGGGGAAGACAGCGAGGAAGTCGGCTTCGTCAAGGTCGGCATGCAGCTCGCCGTTCACGGAGGGACCGGCCGCCTCGACATCGGCCACGTAGAAGACCTGGCGATAAGTCCCGCCGGCAAAGCCGGTTCCGAGGGTCTCGCGCACCAACGAGCGCGCGCCGTCACAACCGGCTAGGTAGCTTGCCTCGCAATCCTCGTCATAGCCATCGGGTCCGCGGAGACGGGCGGTGACGCGACCGCCCGCGTCGGTGAACTGTACCAGCTCCGTTCGTCGCTCGACTGCGACGCCGAGTTTCTCCAGCCGCTCGATCAACAGCCGCTCGTGCTGGTCTTGCGGGAAGATGTGCAGGAACGGATACGGGGTCAGATCCTCGCCCACAGTCTCGAAGGGGAGCCGCGCCGCCGCCTCGCCCTTGACCCATAGATTGACCGCGGGAACTTTGTGGCCATGCTCCACCACAAAGTCGGTGAGATCGAGTTGCCGGTAGAGTTCGAGGGTACGCGCTTGAACCGCCAGGGCGCGCGAGGTCGTGCCGGGCTCCGCCGTCTTGTCGACGACGCGCACCTTGACGCCCAGCCTAGTGAGCCAGAGCGCGAGGACGAGGCCGGTCGGGCCGGCGCCGACAATCAGAACGTCGCTGTGCTTCATGTCCGACTCCATTACCGATCGGTGGTCTTGCATGATCGGCAAGCTCCCGCAGCGATAGCCCGCCGAGGCCGCGATGCGCTATGTGGGCGTGCTGACTGTCGAGCGCGACCGGGGATAGCAGCGCCTGCAACAGGGACAACACAGCCATGCCGGCGCCGGCTCCAGGAGGAGCGTCAAAATCTCCATGACAGGTTCGATTTGGACGACCAGGCTGCAAATCTGACGCAATCCTCTCCGCTGTGCTTCGGTGCAACTTATGCCTTATGCCATTGTGATGCTGATTGAAGCGACAGCCGCGCCACGCATCGCGACGCTGTGGCACGCGCTTGCCGAAAGGGATGGCAACGGACAAGTAAAATTTTCGGACGAGCAGGCGAGATTCAACTACCCGCCGCACATTACATTGGCTACCGTCGACGATTCTGCCGATCCGGATGTTTTGGTTGAAACGTTAGAGGCAATAGTCGCAGGCTGGAAGCCTGTGGCGGTCGCATTCGATAGTATTGTCATCCTTCCGAGGAAACCCGTCGCGCCAGTGCTTGCGCGACCAAACGTGACGGTGGAACTACTCAACCTCAACAAGGAAGTGTGCGACGCGTTCCCCCTCGATTCGATAAAGTCGTATCATAAACCGCCAGTGTGGCAGCCGCATGTGACACTGGCGCGGGATATTCTACCTGAAAAATGTGGAGACGCGCTCCTGGCGGTTCTCGAACGGTGGAGCGGTTTCGAAACGACACTGGACCGCGCGGCTTTGGTTCGCTTCCGACAAGAAGGAAAAAATTGGCGTGTAACAGAGCTTTGGAATGCTCGATTGTAATTTGACGCTCTCGAAGGAGCCAGCTTTATTACTTTTGCCAAACGAAATCATAACTGCAAGAACTACTGCGCTGTCGTGCGCGCACCGTGCCCGCGCTGTCTATACTGCCGCTAACCGTCAGCTCGATTGGCCGGTAGCCACTGCCGCTGGGCGGCGCGAGGTACCGCATCGACAACTCACCCTGCGGCCCGACTGTTCCCGCGAGCTGCCGGCCCGTGGCGCTGGTATAGTTCGCTTGACCCTGCACAACCGTGAGCGGCCCCGCTCTGCGGTCCGGACATTGGCCAATCCGCCCTCCTCCTCTCGTCACATAAGTTTTGTTGACCCTTGCCGCAGACACCAGCCGATAGGTTCCGTCAAATTGCGTACCGGCTGTCGAAGCCGACGGAGGTTGCGCATACGCGACAGCCATCAAACCAAAAAAACCAATAAGGCCCAGTAACCCGATCTGCCTCCGCATGTATCCGTCCTCCCTCAGTTGGGTTCCTGTGCCTCGATGGTGCGACAAGCGCCACATGCCGACCGTAAACCCGATATTTCGAGACCACCTTATTCAACTAAGAGCCGACACCGTCAATCCTGGCGCCTAGATCCAGGCAAACGATTCACTCAATCGTGATGGCCGGGCTCCCAGCCATCACGAGCCGCGCCACGCGCGTTGTCGGTTTCGATGGATACCCAGCACAAGACTTGTCCTCGGGCCGCACGAAGCGTGGACCCGTGGCCCGAGCAGGGCGATCAGGCTGGGACTGATTCAACTAAAGGCATGTGAGCACTAGATTGCGTCGGACTGCAAATGCAAGAGCCGTTGGGCCATAGGGCGTTGACACATAAAGCGGACTATGCCCTTAACGAGGCCACGACGCCGCGGATAACGGCGCAATGGATGCCACGACGCCGCGCACAACGGCGCAATGGATGAATGTAGGGGAGGACGCATGTATCCTGCTGTGCAGGCCAAAATCCGTCCGCAGCAGCCGGCCTTCATCATGGCGCAGAGCGGCGAAGCGGTGAGTTATGCCGAGTTGGAGCGCCGCAGCAACCGGCTCGCCC
>JBJMQW010000061.1:0-3830 GCA_045802495.1 Allostellaceae bacterium
AGTGCGACGGCAAAGCCGCGCTGCACGCCGGGACGGGCCATCATGGCCTCGTACCACCGCTTGACGTTGGGAAAATCCGCCAGGTCGACCTGGTGACGCTCATGCCGCCAGGCCCAGCCGAGAATCGCGAAATCGGCTATCGAAATGTCGCCCCCGGCGAACTCGACTTCCCCGAGCCGCTTGTCGAGCACACCGTAGAGACGGCGCGTCTCCTTCGAGTAGCGCTCAAGCCCGTAACGCTGGTCCTGCTCGTTGGCGACCTGCAGGAAATGGTGCACCTGGCCGGGCATTGGACCAAAGCCACCCATCTGCCACATCAGCCATTCGAGCACCGGCACCTGCCGGCGCAGTTCGGCAGGCCAGAATTTTCCGGTCTTCTGGCCGAGATAGATAAGGATTGCGCCGGATTCGAAAATGCTGATCGGCAAGCCGCCGGGTCCCTCGCCATCGACGATCGCAGGAATCTTGCTGTTGGGACTGATTTTGACGAAAGCGGGGGCGAATTGCTCGCCGTTGGAGATGTTCACGGTCTTCACCGTATATGGCACGCCCATCTCCTCGAGCGCCACGCTGATCTTTCGCCCGTTAGGGGTATTCCAGGTATGTAGTTCGATGCTCATGCGGCCCGCCTCTCTCGTTCGTCGCCGAACAGGAGTACCGCGATCCGCCCTCGCTTCCAACGGCTATCGATGACGTCCGGGTACAGCCCAGAGTAACTCTGTCACGGCCGGACGCAATCGAAGAACGCGACGTTCTCCTGGGCCTCCACGAATCGCGGCACACGCTCGTATTGGGCGCAGTGTTGCTTTGCGACGAGCGTCGCGTCCTCGACATTGCCGCCGTAGCCCACCTGGGCCGAGCCCGCGTCGCCCTGCAACAGAAACGGCTTTGATGCGGAGCAGGCAGCCATAATGCTGCCGGTGAGGACGAGAAGGGATATTCGCCGTGCGGTCACACGGCGGAGGCTACCCGACGGGAGGCAAATGGCAAGCGCCGACCCGAACAGATCCTGTGCGAGAGGGTACTTACTCCGATGCGGCGTCCAGCAGAGATTCGATCAGCTGCACAGGGTGCAGCAGCGAGGGGAAATCATGCTCGTGCTGTTCCCCGGCAACAGGCAGCTGGATTATCGCCTGATCTATCGCAAAGCTGATCATCGCAACCGTGGCAAAGACAATTGCCATCGTCCATGCCGAGAACGTGTTCGGTCGCCTGTTACTAGATTTGCGAAGCTGTGATCCCTGGATCATCACAGTCCCTCCGCGCCGGAGACTCCACGGTCCGAACCCTCAATTGTACGCGGTGAATGCGTCCGGAAGCCGATAGCGCACATTACACCGTATAGTTTACGCGATATTGGCGCCGAGCGTTCCCGGTCTCACACCGATGCAGCTATTCCGCATCGGAATGGCTGCCGTCCTCCGGCGCCGGGAGCAGTCCCGCTTGCGCGGCGAAATCGCGCCCGCGCTCGATATAGTCCTGGTAGGATCCATAGCTCGGCGCGGCCGGCGAAAGCAGTACGACACCGCCCGAAGGAGTGACACGCTTTGCTAGCGAGACGGCGTCCCCCATCGACCGCGACTCGAGAATCGCGCAGTTGAAATCGGACCGCGTCGCCGCGGCGGCTCGGGCGAGCGCGCAAATGCGATGCCCACTGTCGCCCAGGCATATCAACGTCCTTGCGGTGCCTTGCGACACGGTTTCGACAAGTTTGCTATAGTCGATGCCACGGTCATAACCGCCGACGATTACGGTAATCTGACGCCCCGTGTAGACTGCCAAAGCGGCCAGGGTCGATTCCGGGATCGTGGATATGCTGTCATCGACAAAGAGCAGGCCTTCGACCGTGCCGAGTTCCTGCTGCCGGTGCGGCAAGCCCTGGAAACCACCGACGGTTTCGAGCGCCGCGGCAGGGTCGATCTCGAATGATCTCAACGTCGCGAGCGCCGCGCAGAGATTGGATGCGTTGTGGGGCCTGGCGAGATAGCGGTTACTTACTCTCCCCAGCAATCGGCCGCCATCGAATATCTCGCCGTCGCGATGATGGATCGCCTCCTCGTCGTTGAATTGATAGGTGCAGGACGGCAGGCCGCCGGTCAGCTCTGCCACCAACCCAGCCGCTTCTCGGTTGACAATGCGGCGTCTGCCGCGGTCGATCAGGTTGATCTTGTCACGAAAATAGTTCTCGACCGTGACATGCCAATCGATGTGCTCCGGATAGAGCGATGTCAACACCGCCGCCTCGCAGCTGCCGTCGAAATCGGCGGCTTGGTGGCTCGATACCTCGATAACCGCGTAATCCGCACTGCCGCCGTTAATTTCGGTGATCGGGACGCCGATATTTCCGGCAAGCGCAACCTGGCGGCCGAGCACCTTTAGCATATGAGCGATCAGCGACGAGGTCGTGCTCTTGCCCTTGGTCCCCGTCACGCAGATTGTTTTGAGGGTCGGACGCTCGGCGAACCAGAGGTTCAGCAAGGACGTAACTTCTAAGCCCCTTTGACGGGCGGATTGAATTTCGCGGCGGTAGAGGCTCACACCCGGCGACTTGACGAGGACATCCGCCTTGAGGAGCGCGCCCGCGATCCGGTCGGCGCCGAAGACCCATTCGATGCCGTCGCCAAACCCTTCCGGGGCGCGGGCATTGGCATCGTCGTCCAACACCATCAGGGGCAGTTGCGGATGAATTTTGCGCAGCAGACCGACGGTCGCACGGCCTTCCCGGGCGAGACCCCATATTGCGACGCGTCGCGCGCCGAGTTCAGCCGCACGCATCGAGTATTGTCAGATAGGCGGCGGGAACCCGATGAGGGTTTCTCATTTCGAAGAGTGCACGATAGTGGTTCTCGTCGATCTGGCGCAGCGCGGGGAAATCGGCGTTCAGCCGGCGCACGACATCGTCACCACCCCACTCGAGATGATGCGCAAGGTGGCGCATTACCGCGGCGCTCTCCGAAGTATCTCCGACGCACTCGAAGGGTTTGTGCTTTTGCAACCCGCACAACTCGGCGAACCCGTCTCGCTGCGCCGGATCGTCCAGCAGATTCCGGCCGAAGATCCCGGTCAGCTCGGCCTTGGCGATAAATGGGGCGAGCGCGAGGAATACGAACCGGCATTTCGGACAATTGCAGCACCAGTGTCGCCCGCGTGCGGCGGGCGATTGCTTGAACGCCGTGTTACAGCTGCGAAATATTGCAAAATATTGCGGCTCTTGCGCAAATCGTCTAGCTATTTCGATCTCCGATAACGGTCGCAGCAGCGAAAAATAGGTTATGCTGGGAGAGATAGCTTGCGTGATATAGTTTGAAAAGTCGTGTTCGAATTCAAACGATTTGCTGTACTGATGATTGACTTCGGCGCCGTCGACGCGCAGGTTGGGCGCGCTGGCGGAGTGCTCGTTCGACATCGCGATTACATCAAAGCCGAACATCACGGCGCAAGCCAAGACGATGGCGCTCAGGATGCCGGTAATCGGAACGTGCCCATTGAGCGCCCCCCCTTCGTTGAGTTTGAACAAAGCGCTGTCGAGCCGGCGGTGAACTCTGATAAATGGCAGCTGCGCCACTTTGATGCACGAAGCGATCGGGTCTGCATCTCCTAACGAGAATAAGACAAGCGGCTCGCCACTGCACCGCAGACATTCAATGGTGACGAGTGAATCCTTGCCGCCTCCGACCGGAACACATGTTTTTCGCGGCAGGTCGAGATCGAGTGGAGGATCGCTTGGCCTCCGAGAAGACTGAAATTTGAAATGGTCATGCAGAGATATTCCGTTCCTGAACGCAAATTCGGCAAGTCCCTTTTGATAAAATTTATCAAGAAATTCCGTG
>JBJMQW010000062.1:0-8421 GCA_045802495.1 Allostellaceae bacterium
AAACGGCTGGTCATCGGCACCAATCGCAACGATATTCTCGCGCGGTATTTCGCGACCGGCGGAATGCGGCTTTCCGCCGTCGAGCCGAGCCTCAGCCCGAGCATGGACATCCAGGTGTCGAGCAATTTTGAGCGTCTGCTGTTCGAGTTGAAGGGCCGCAGCGGGGCCGCGGTCGCCGCTGCAATGCGGACCTTCCGAGGGACCGGCATCCTGCCTGCAGACGACCAGGCTTGGCGTGTCGCGCGCGGCTTGTTTTCTGCCCACAAAGTCGACGACACTGAGACGATGCAGACTATCGCCGAAACCTATGCCAGAACCGGAATGCTGATCGATCCTCACACGGCGGTCGCGGTTGGCGCTGCGCGCGCCGAGCTGGCCGGCGACGACAGCCACGCGCCGATGATTGCCTTCGGTTGTGCGCACCCGGCCAAATTTCCCGATGCCGTCGAGCGCGCCACCGGCGTCCGGCCGGAATTGCCGCCGGTGCTCGGCGATCTTTTCGAGCGCCAAGAGCGGGTCGTCTCGCTACCCGCCGAGATCGGCGAGGTAACGCGGTATATCCGCGCGCATGCGCGCCGAGTTGGAGCTATTGCATGACAGTACGGGTTTCGACATTGCCGAACGGATTGCGCGTGGCGACCGACCGGATCGGCACCGTCGATACAGTTTCGCTCGGCATCTGGGTTGATGTCGGGACGCGGCACGAGCCGCCGCAGATCAACGGGGTTGCACATTTTCTCGAGCATATGGCGTTTAAGGGCACGGAGAGACGGAGCGCGCGCGCCATCGCCGAGGAAATCGAGGCGGTTGGCGGCCATCTCAACGCCTATACCTCGCGCGAGAGCACGGCCTACTATGCGAAAGTGCTCAAGGAAGACGTGCCGCTCGCTCTCGATATCCTCGCCGACATTCTGCAGAACTCGACCTTCGACGCGGAGGAGCTCGAACGCGAGCGCACCGTCATTCTGCAGGAAATTGGCCAGGCCAACGACACGCCCGACGATATTATTTTCGATTATTTCCAGGAACGCGCCTATCCCGACCAAGCGATGGGCCGGCCGGTCCTTGGGAGCCCGGAAATCATCCGCGGGCTCCACCGCGATGACGTGGTGACATACCTGCGCGACCATTACGGCGCCCGGCGCATGGTGCTGGCGGCGGCCGGAAATCTCGAGCACGAGCGCCTGGTCGATCTGGCCGAAACGCTGCTTTCGGCGCTGCCGGCCGATCGCGCCGTCACTACCGAGCCGGCGCGCTATACCGGGGGGGATTGCCGCGAGGAGCGGGATCTCGAACAGCTGCACCTCGTACTCGGTTTTCCCGGCGTGATGTTGAGCGACCCGGATTACTACGCCGCCTCGGTGCTGTCGACCGCCTTCGGCGGGGGGATGTCGTCGCGACTTTTCCAGGAGATTCGCGAGAAGCGCGGCCTGGTCTACGCCATTCACTCTTTTGTTCACGGCTACCGCGATGGCGGGTTGTTTGGGATTTATGCCGGCACCGGCGAAGCGGAGGCGGCCGAACTGGTGCCCGCGCTGTGCGAAGAAGCAGCCAGCCTCGAAGACGGTTTCGCGGCGGTCGAGCTCAACCGAGCAAAGGCGCAAATAAAGGCCGGCCTCCTGATGTCGCTCGAAAGCACGTCAGCGCGCTGCGAGCAGCTGGCGCAACATCTGCTGATCCACGGCACGCCTTTCGATCCACCCGAGATCGTGCGCCGCATCGAGGAAGTCGATGACGCTGCGATCCGCCGGGTCGTAGCGCGCTGGCGCTCGGCGCCTCCCACTCTGGCGGCGGTAGGGCCGCTGAGCAGGCTTGAGGAGTTCGACAGATTGCGGGCCCGGCTCGCCTGAACTCGCGGTCCCGCGATGGCGCCACAACGAAAATCCTTTCCGAGACTTTTTCTTGCCCGTACCGATCCGTTTCGCCTGAATGGGCAGCGCGTCTTTCTGCGGCCGGCCGAGCGCGGCGATTACGAGGCCTGGGCGAGTTTGCGGGCGGGCTCGCGGCAGTTTCTTGCCCCGTGGGAGCCGACCTGGCCGCCCGACGCGTTGAGCCGCGCCAGTTTCCGCGCCCGGGTTGCCCGCTACGCCGAGGATTGGCGCACCGACCAGGCCTACAACTTCCTGATTTTTGCCCAGGATGAAACCCTAATCGGCGGGGTCGGATTGTCCAATCTGCGCCGCGGCGTCTCGGAGACGGCGAGCCTCGGCTATTGGGTGGGCGAAGCTTTCGCGCGGCAGCGCTACATGACGGCGGCGCTGCCGCTCGTGCTCGACTTTGCCTTTGATCGGCTCGGCTTGCACCGGGTCGAGGCAGCCTGCCTGCCGACCAATATCCCCAGCCGCGCGCTACTTGCCCGTGCCGGCTTTCATCAGGAAGGCTATGCCCGCGGCTACCTCTGCATCGAAGGGAAATGGCAGGACCACCTGCTCTTCGCGATCTTGCGCGGTGACCGGGAGACGTCGCGCTGAGCGCGAAGCTTTTTTATGCGTGTCCCGCGTCGCTGGAGAGCATCGAGAGGTCGATCCCGAGCTTGCCGAGCGCCCGCTGCCACTTGTGGTCATGGTTCGGGTCAAAGATGATTTCGTCATCCGCGGCGACCAAGAGCCAGCCGTTGGCTTGGATCTCGGCATCGAGCTGGCCTGGCGCCCAGCCGGCGTAACCCAAGGCGAACAGGCTCTGGCGAGGACCTTGTCCTTTACCGATGGCGCGCAGAATATCCAGCGTCGCGGTCACGGCGATGTTTTCGGCAACGACGAGCGTCGCCTCCTCGCTGTAGTCGGCGGTGTGCAGCACAAAGCCGCGCCCGGCTTCCACCGGACCGCCAAAATGCACCGGGCGCTCTTTGACGATGTGGCCCGGCGAGATGGCGAGCTGCGCGAACAGCTCGCCCATCGTCAGCGAGCCAATCGGCTTGTTGATGACCAGACCCATCGCCCCGGCTTCTTCGCTGTGCGCGCAAAGGTAAATCACCGACCGGGCGAAACGCTGGTCCAGCATTTGCGGCATAGCCACCAAGAGTTGACCCGTGAGTGACGTCACCTCGCGCTCCGCTGCAATCGACCGTCAGCCGCCTCTCAACTCGGGACTCGCAAGCTTCAAGACCTGTACGTCTATACATCGAATTGGTTGCGCGTCGGTCGATAAAAAGCGCCGGCGTGACCTATGCCGGTCTCGTTTGCCCGCCACACCATCCTATGTTATCGGTCCGCCCCTGGACCCCTCCCCGTGCCGCGCATGGACCGGGGAGCGGTTTGGCTTACCAATCCACCGGAGACTCATCATGACGATCAAGGTTGGCGATAAGCTGCCATCGGTGACGCTGAGGCAGGTTACCTCCGAGGGGCCGAAGGAGATCAGCACGGACGAGTTCTTCCGCGGCAAGAAGGTCGCTCTTTTCGCCGTGCCGGGCGCCTTTACCCCGGCCTGTTCGCAGCGCCATCTGCCGGGCTATGTCGAAAAGGCGACGGACATCAAAGCCAAGGGGGTCGACGAGGTCGCCTGCGTCGCCGTCAACGACGCCGCGGTCATGACGGCCTGGGGCAAGGATCAGAGGTGCGAAGGCAAGGTCAGCATGCTCGCGGACGGCAGCGGCGATCTCGCTCGCGCCCTGGGACTCGAACTCGACCTCACCAAGATGGGTCTCGGCATCCGCTCAAAGCGCTATTCGATGCTGGTCGACAATGGCGTCGTCAAATCCCTGAATGTCGAGGCGCAGCCGGGTCAGGTCGAGGCTTCCGGCGCCGATGCGATGCTGAGGTCGCTTTAGCTTTAGTCGTCGCGGCGACGCGCGGGCGGTGGCCCGCCACTTAGATCGCTTCATCGATGCGGGCACGCGCAAGGGTGTCGGCCCGCTCGTTTTCGGGATGGCCGGCATGGCCGCGAACCCATTCCCAGGCGACGACGTGGCGCGCCGCCGCCGCATCGAGGCGCTGCCAGAGATCGACATTCTTGACCGGATTGTTGTCGGCGGTTCGCCAGCCGCGCCGCTTCCACCCGTGTATCCATTTGGTGATCCCGTCCCGCAGGTATTGGCTGTCGCTGTAGAGCCGCACCCGGCATGGCCGCTTCAGCGCCTCCAGCCCGGACAGCGCGGCTGTCATTTCCATCCGGTTGTTGGTCGTCTCGGGTTCATAACCGCTCAACTCCTTTTCGATCCCGCGATAGCGCAGGATTGCGGCCCAGCCGCCCGGACCCGGATTGCCGCGGCACGCGCCGTCCGTGAAGATTTCGACATCGGCGAGTTCAGGCATCGAGCCCATAGCCTCCAATGCCGGCGAGACCGCGGTGGAAGCGCAGCTTGCGCAGGAATTCGAGCGGGTCCTTGGGTCGCACCAACGCGCCCGGGGGTTGGTTGAGCCAGTCGAACAGACGGGTAAGCAGAAAGCGAAGGGCGCTGCCGCGCGCCAGAAGCGGGAGCGCAGCAAGCTCGGCCGGGGTGAGCGGCCGCGCCCGGCGATAGCCGTCCAGCAGCAGCCGCGCCTTGGTCACATTGAAGCTGCCATCGGCTTCAAAGCACCAGGCGTTGAGGCAGATCGCCAAGTCGTAGGCGAAGAAGTCGGTGCAGGCAAAATAGAAATCGATCAGTCCGGAAACCTGCCGCTCGCGAAAGAAAACATTATCGGGGAAAAGATCGGCATGGATAACCCCGATCGGGAGGTCGCGCGGCCATTCCTTCTCGAGGAGAGAGAGCTCCGCATCGAGCTCCTCGGCAAGCCCTGGCCGGACCTCCCCGGCGCCGGCTTGGCAGGCTCGGTACAAGCGTCGCCAGCCGGCGACCGAAAGGTCATTTGCCCGCGCCATACCAAAGGAGGAGCCGGCGCGATGCAGCGCCGCCATTGCGCCGCCCAGCGCGGCGCAATGGAATGGCTGGATGCGGCGTGGCCACATTCCGGCAAGAAAGGTCACCAGCGCCGCCGGTCGGCCGCACAGCTCGCGCAAAGCGATCCCGTCGCGCCCCTTGACCGGTGTTGGGCAGGCGACGCCTTGCCCTGCCAGATGCTCCATCAATGCGATGAAGAAAGGCAGATCCCGCGGTGCCACCCGCTTTTCGTAGAGGGTCAGGATAAAATTGCCGCGCTCGGTGGTGACGAGGAAATTCGAATTCTCGACGCCTTCGGCGATTCCCTTGCAGGAGAGCACTTCGCCCAGATCGTAGAGCGCGACGAACGCGCGCAATTCGTCATCGGCAACATCGGTATAAACGGCCATCTTGCTCAGACCCGCCGCGCCGGGAGTCGGCTCGGCTTGTTTGCCCGCTGCGGCTCGCATACAGTCCGCATGGCGGCGCACCGCCGCCGCGGCGACACTATCAAGGGCAGAGGCAGGGAAGAAAGCATGACCGCACCAACACCCGCGCAAAAAGAGCCCTACGGCGTCAACGTTGAGGCCGGAAAAAGGTACTTCTGGTGCGCATGCGGGCGCAGCGCCGCACAGCCCTTCTGCGACGGCTCGCACCAGGGGACGGGATTGACCCCGGTCCCCTTCACCGCCCAGGCGACCGAGGAGGTCTGGCTCTGCGGCTGCAAGGCAACCGGCGGCAAGCCGTTTTGCGACGGTACCCACAACAGCCTGTGAGGTTCACCGGAGCTGCGCAAGGCGCAGCATTGCTTGGCCTCCTCGCTCTCTCCGGTTGCGGGTGGTTCTCCTCCCCGTCGTCGAAACCTGCCCAAACTTGCCCCAGCGCCGTCGTGCTGCGGCCGCTCTCCAACACCGCCGTTTTCGCATCCGCGCCCGAGCGGCGCCCGGACAATGTCGCGTTCTATGGGCTGCTGAGCGAGGCCGAGCTCAAATGCGAATATTCGGGGGAGGCCCTGCGGCTCATGCTCGACACGATCGTCATCGGCGAGCGCGGCCCGACGGGGAGGGGCGAGTCAGTGGATTTCCAATATTTCGTCGCAGTAACCGGACCCGACCAATCGGTCATCAGCAAGCGGTCGTTTCCGGTCCGCATCGTCTTTGAGGGAGCTCAAAAGCGCGCCGGCGTGACCGATCACATCGAGGAAACAATCCCGCTCGGCGGCCGCTCGGGGGCTGATCTCAACGTGTTGCTCGGCTTTCAGCAAAGCCCTGAGGTCGTGGAGTTTTACAAGCATTACCGCGGCCGCTGAGGGGCGTGGCCTCGGGATTCGGGCGTTCGCCTGACCCTCACCAGGGAAACGAATAAGGGGAGAATGATGATGACGTCACGCGTGCCAATGGTACCGGTCGAGCGTGCCCGCGAGCTCGGTGAGGCGATGGGCATGCCCGCGCGGCGCACCCAGAGCGAGGCGTTTCGCGTGTTGGCCAATAATCCCGGTGTGGCCAGGGTCGCGTACAGTCAATTGGTGCAGTTGTTGGAAAACAACAAATTCGACACGCGGCTGCGCGAATTGATGATCATGCGGATCGCCTGGGTCACAGGCTCGGCTTACGAGTGGACGCAGCACTGGCGGGTGGCGACGACGGCGGCGATCCCGCCGGAGGATATTCTGGCGGTGCGCGACTGGCGGAGCTCCGGGCGGTTGACGGAAGCGGATCCTGGCCGCCACCGACGAGTGTCTGGCCGGCAAGTCCATTTCGAATGCCGCCTGGGCCGAGATAGCCAAGCATGTCGCCGACCCGGCGCAGCAGGTGGAATTCGTCATCGCCATGGGCAATTGGATGATGTTTTCGCTGCTGTTTCGAAACCTGCGCATTCCGCTGGCGGAGGGCGTTACGGTCTGGCCGCCCGATGGCCTGGCCTCGCCGGCGGCGGAAGATTAATCCACGCGTGGCTGGATAGCGCTGCCGCCGGGGCATAACCCCTTTCCCGGCCTTGCCATAAATGCGTAATCTGCAAGCGGAGTTTTGGCCCCCGGACCTTGACGGCACCTTGCGCGTCGGTCAGCGTCCGTCCCACCACACGAGGAGGAAAAGCATGAGCGAAGTCGACGGCGCCACATTGATTGCGAGGAGCCTCAAACAGCAGGGCATAAACCACCTCTTTGGCGTCGTCGGGTTTCCCGTCGGCCCCATCGCCGCGGCGGCGCAGAAGGAGGGTGTCGCTTATATCGGCATGCGCAACGAGCAGGCCGCCTCCTATGCTGCCCGGGCGTACGGCTATCTGACCGGCCGGCCCGGCGCCTGCATCGTCGTGACCGGCCCCGGCGTTGTGCACGGCCTCGCCGGCCTTGCTGATGCGCAGCAGAATTGCTGGCCGATGATCCTGATCGGCGGCGCCTCGGAAACCTATCGCCGCGGCATGGGCGCTTTCCAGGAAGAGCGCCAGGTGCTGCTCGCCGCGCCGCTCTGCAAATTCGCCCACGCCATCGATAGCGTAAGGCGGATCCCGTATTATGTCGCGGAGGCGACCCGGAACGCGACCTATGGCCGGCCGGGTGCGGCCTATCTCGACATGCCCGACGACATCATCACCGGCAAGTGTGACGAGAAGGACGTGGTGCAGGTGCAGAAATGCCCCGACCCGCCGCGCTTCCAGGCCCCGCCGGAGAATGTCGCCGCAGCGCTCAACATGCTCGAGCGGGCCGAGCGGCCGCTCATCCTCGTCGGCAAGGGGATGGCTTGGGCCAACGCCGAAAGTGAGGTGCGCTCGTTCATCGAAAAGACGCAAGTGCCGTTCCTGCGCTCGCCGATGGGCAAGGGTGTCATGCCCGACGACCATCCGCTGTCGGTTGCGGCGGCCCGCACATTGGCATTGCAGAACGCCGACGTCGTGTTCCTGATGGGCGCCCGCTTCAACTGGATCTTCCATTTTGGGCAGCCGCCGCGCTA
Organism: Allostellaceae bacterium; assembly: GCA_045802495.1. GTDB lineage: Bacteria > Pseudomonadota > Alphaproteobacteria > ATCC43930 > CGMCC-115725 > AP-15. Next base: position 7,753 of record JBJMQW010000062.1, read on the forward strand.
TGCGCCGGACGTCAAGGTCATCCAGCTCGATATCGCGCCCGAGGAGATCGGCCACAACAAGGCGACCGACGTGGCGCTGGTCGGCGACGGCAAGGCGATCATGCAGCAGATGAACGCAGCCCTCGGCGGCCGCCAGTGGTTCCATCCGAAGGAATCGCCGTGGCGGCAGATGATCAGCAAGAAGGCGTCTGAAAACGCGGAGCAGATCAAGCCGCAGGTCGAGGACGACACCGCCCCGGCGACCTACTACCGCGCCTTCAAGGACATCGCCGCCTGGATGCCGCGGAACTCGATCCTGTCGGCCGAGGGCGCCGGCACGATGGATATCGGCCTGACGATGCTGCCGGTGTTCAGTGCCAAGGCCTGCCTCAACGCCGGCACCTACGGCACGATGGGCCTCGGCCTCGGCCAGGCGATCGCCGCCGCCATTGTGCACCCGGACCGTCCGGTCATCCACCTGTCGGGAGATTCGGCGATCGGTTTCTCCGGCATGGAGATGGAGACGCTGGCGCGCTACAACCTGCCGGTCAAGATCGTCGTCTTGAACAATGGCGGCATCGGTCCCGGCATGCCCGAGATCCCGGAAAACCCGATGTTCAACATGAAGCCCAACTCGCTGATCTACGGCGCGCGCTATGACCGCGTCATGGAAGCCTTTGGCGGCAAGGG
>JBJMQW010000063.1:0-13836 GCA_045802495.1 Allostellaceae bacterium
CAAGGAGAAGATCGAGCTGCAGTTGCGCGAGATCGAGAGTCTGCGGCGCGACCTGGCGGCGCTGAAGAGCGTGAGAGCCGATCTCGAGGCGAAGGTCGCTGCCCTCGCGCAGCAGCAGGACGCCGCCTCGGCATTGCGCGACCGCTCAATGGAGCTCGAAAGCAAGTTGGCTTCGGAAGCGGAGAAGACCCTGCTGGCGCAAAAGGAAATCGACGCCCGAGACATCCGCTTGCGCGAGCTCGGCACCCGCGCGGACGAGGCTGCGGAGGCGCTGACCACCGAGAAGGAAATCAGCCGCACAGCGCGGGCGCGAGTCGACGAGCTGACATCGCAGATCGCCAGCTTGCGCGAGCAGCTGTCGCGGATCGCGGCGGCGCTCGACGTGTCGGAGGCCAAGGTCAAGGAGCAGCAGGGCCAGATCGTCGAGCTCGGCAAGCGCCTCAACCTGGCCCTCGTCAACAAGGTCGAGGAGCTCGCCCGCTACCGTTCCGAATTTTTCGGCCGCCTGCGCGACATCCTCGGCGACCGGCCCGATATCCGCATCGTCGGCGACCGTTTCGTCTTCCAGTCCGAAGTTCTGTTCGCACCTGGCAGCGCGGAGCTCGGCGATGCCGCCAAAAAACAGTTGGCGCCGGTCATCGCGGCGCTGAAAGAAATCTCAGTCAAGATCCCACCCGAGATAAGCTGGATCTTGCGGGTGGACGGGCACACCGACCGCCGTCCGATCAGCAATGCGCAATTTGCGTCGAATTGGGAGCTGTCCACGGCTCGCGCGATATCGGTTGTGCGCTTTGCGATCGACGAAGGCGTGCCCGCAACCCGCCTGGCCGCGGCCGGGTTCGCCGACAAGCAGCCGATCGACGTGCGCAACAACGAGGATGCCTATAGCCACAACCGGCGCATCGAGCTGAAGCTGACGGAGCGGTAGGCGTGGCATTTGGATGCGTCGCATGGAGCCTTAAAATGCGCAACCTGCCAATCTCACTCGCTATCGCGCTGTTCCTCGTCCTTCCGCGAGTGGCTCTTGCCGGGGATCCGGCGCCGGCGCTATCTCGCGAGCCTGCCGGGCAGTCCCTGCTCGGAGCGCAACTTCCCGAGCTGCTCCAAAAATTCCCCGTCGGCCTGATTTCAAAAGCTCGAGCCGCCGAGTGCACGGCGGAGGGCGAGCCCTGCACCGCTAATGATCAATGCTGTCCCGGACTACAGTGCGTTGGAGGCCCACCGACAATTTGCTCAATCGAAGAATGAGCTGAGCCGAACCCGATAGCAACGGTTGGCGGATCGGCATAAGGTCGAAATAGACCGCTCTTGCCACTTCGCGTCGACTGCCTATCCGTTCCTCGTGGCTGAAATCGCACCTGCCGGCGTAACGTCGCGGACCGACATCGAGGGAGCCGAGCCTGCCCGCGTGGAGAGCCGGCTGCGCGACAGTGAACTGTTCTTGCTCGTCCTCGCTCTTGTCACCGGTGTGGCGGCGGGGCTCGGGGTCGTCCTGATCGATCTGCTGCTTTCGCTGTTGCGGCAGGCGGCATTCGATATTCCCTCCGACGCCCATCTGAGCGATCTCGACCTCGGCCCCTTGCGAGTGTTGATGATGCCGGTGCTTGGCGGGGTCCTGGTCGGCCTTCTCGCCGCTTTGCTGCGGCGCTGGCGGCCGCGCGAGGTCGTGGACGCGATCGAGGCGAATGCGTTGTTCGGCGGCCGGATGTCGGTCGGCGACAGTCTGGGGCTGGTCGCCGCCACTTTGCTTTCCGGCGGGTTCGGCGCTTCGGTTGGGCTCGAGGCCGCCTATACCCAGCTCGGCGCTGCGCTCGCCTCGCGGCTCGGCCGGCGGGTCGAACTGCGACGCGACGACGTGCGTACCCTCGTCGGCTGCGGCGCCGCCGGTGCGATCGCTGCGGCCTTCAATGCCCCGCTCACCGGAGCGTTTTATGCGTTCGAGCTGATTATCGGCGCCTATACGCTGCAAACCCTGGCGCCCGTCGGCATTGCGGCGCTGACCGGGGCTTTGGTGGTTCGCGGGCTGGTCGGATCGAACCCGATCTTTGTGGTTTGGCACGAGATCGTCATCCGGCCGTCCGACTATCCGGCCTTCTTCATCGTGGGCCTCGCCTCCGCGGGGCTGGGCATCCTCGTCATGAAGGGGGTGACCTCGACCGAAGCGTTGTTCCGCTCGTTGGCGGTGCCGCGCTGGGCGCGCCCGGCACTTGGCGGCTTTCTGATCGGGGCCATGGCGCTGCTGTTTCCGCAGATACTCGGCAGCGGCCACGGCGGCATCATGCAGGTGCTGCATTCCGGTTTTGAGCTGCCGTTCCTCGCCGGGCTCATCGTCGCCAAGATCGTTGCCTCGGCGGTGTCGATCGGTTCGGGGTTTCGCGGGGGGCTGTTCAGCACCTCGCTGTTTCTGGGCAGCCTGTTCGGGAGCTTCATCGGCGCGGCGGTGACCACGATTGCCCCCGGTCTTCACGCCGATCCATTGGTCTACGCGCTGGTCGGAATGGGTTCCGTCGCCGCGGCGATCGTCGGCGCGCCGGTAACGATGATCATGATCGTGCTTGAGACAACCGGCGATTTTACCGCGACCATCGGGGTCATGGTCGGCGTCGTCACTGCAGCGATCGGGGTGCGTCACTGGTTCGGCTATTCCTTCGCGACCTGGCGCTTTCATCTTCGCGGCCTCGCGATCCGCAGCCCCGAGGATGTTGGCTGGATCAATGATCTGCTGATCGGCCCAATGATGCGTCGCGATCCGGCGGTCATCGCCGCCGCGCTCTCGCCCGACGAGATGCGTCGCCGCTTTCCGGCGAGCAGCACGAGATTGGTCTTTGTCGTAGATGACCATGGCCGACTGTGCGGCGCGGTGGATCCGGGCGAGGCAAACCCCGCCGACGGCGCCGACGCGCAAACGACTGTGGGAGAGCTCGTCACAAAGCCAGTCTCGTTCCTGTTGCCCGGCGAAAATCTGCGAACCGCACTCGACCGGTTTAGCGAAGCGGCGCAAGAGACGCTGCCGATCATCGACAATCCCGAGGATCGCCGGGTCATCGGCTATTTGAGCGAAGCCTACGCGCTGCGCCGCTATGCTCTGGAGCTGGAACGACACCGCGGCGGCCGGCACGACGATGCCGGCATCTTCAGCCCGCCTGCATCAGCCGCACCGCCAGCTGCGCGACAAACACAAAATAGATGAGGCAAATCCGCATGGCTGCGGTACAATGGGTGCAACACTACTTGTTCGGGGCTGGCCGGGGCCGGCGTTCGGAGTACTGAGGAGAGGGATGTTATCGCCGGCACTACGTATGGTGTTAAGCATTGGAGCGCGCGGCAAAACAGACCGGAGAGCGCCGGTCATGCATCGTGCCCAGGCGATCGCGCGTGGCGCGCGAGCCGGCGAACCGGTTACGAAGGTAGTCGACTGGACCCCCTCCGAAATCGAGGACTTCACGCGGATGTGAAGCTGCTGGTGCGCTTGTCGCACCGAAATTGTTCACGGGTGGACCGGGATTGGTGTTGAGCACGGCGGCGAGCCGGTCGTCGTCGGACAGAAGGAGTTTAGGGATGGCAGACGTCGTAGCCCGTGATATTCGCCTCGCCGCACCGGGCAGACAGGCTTCGCTGCACAAATTTGCCCGCCGGAAATCGACGATTGCGTTCCTGTTTGCCCTGCCTCTGATTGTGATTATTGCATGCTTGGTTATCTATCCGGCATTTTATTCCGTCCATTTGGCGACTCTGAACAAATCGATGACGAAGTTTGTCGGTTTCGGCAATTTCGAGTTCCTGTTCAGACGCAACACGTTCTGGATGGTGGTCGAGCAATCGGTAATGTTTGCGGTCACCGCCGTCATCTTCAAGGCGGTGGTCGGCTTTGTCGTCGCCCATTTCGTGCACAACCTGCCGGCGCAGGGACAGCGCAAGTGGCGCGGCATGCTGCTGATCCCCTGGGTCATTCCACCGGCGATGAGCACGCTCGCGTGGTTGTGGCTGTTCGATCCGTCTTACAGCGCGTTCAACTGGGTCTTTGCCCATCTCGGCATCCCGCAAGTTGCCTGGCTCGGTAACCCCTATTGGGCGCGGTTTTGCGTGATTCTGGTAAATGTCTGGGTCGGCTCGCCGTTCTTCATGATCATGTACCTCGCGGCGCTCAAATCAGTGCCCGAACAGCTGCATGAGGCCGCGTCGATCGATGGGGCCAATTGGTTCCAGAAGATCTGGTATATCAATCTCCCGATGATGCGTAACATTATACAGATCACGGCCCTGTTCTCGCTGATCGTCACCTTCGCGAACTTTGATATCGTCAAGATCTTGACTAATGGTGGACCGGTCGATCAGACTCATGTCTTTGCGACTTGGGCGTTCACTTTGGCGATCTGGGGCAACGACATTCCACTTGGTGCGTCGGTAGCGCTGTTCATGGCGCCAATCCTGGCGATTGCGGCGTTCTTCATCTTGCGCAACGTCAACCGCCGCGGAAACGAGGCATGACCATGACAACGGCTACGGCAGAAGCGAGCGCCGGCGGGATCGGTCGGGCTCGCTATGGCAGCATCTCGCGCGGCCGGCGAAGGGCGCTGTTCTGGTCTTACTTCTTTCTTATCCTGTTCGTGATCTTCTTCCTGACGCCGCCCGTCTACATGTTCATCACCTCGCTCAAATCGAGCGCGGAAATTTCGGCGGCGACGAACCCGTGGTGGGTTTTTAACCCCACGCTCTCGAACTATATCGAGCTGCTGACCCAGAACCAATTCCTGGTCTTTTTCCGTAACTCCGCGATCGTGTCGATCGCCGTTGTGGCGATCACGATGGTGGTCAGCATCTTTGCCGCCTTTGCCTTGGCGCGTATGCGGTTTTGGGGATCGGCTACCTTGGCGACCGGCGTTTTCTTGACATACCTCATCCCGGCGGAACTGCTGTTTATCCCGCTGTTCAAGACTTTTGCGTTCATCCATGACAAGACTGGGATCGAGCTCATCAATCATTGGTGGGTACTGATTATCCTCTATCCTACCCTCACCGTTCCGTTCGCGACCTGGCTCATGATCGGCTATTTCTCGAGCATTCCGAAAGAGCTGGACGAAGCGGCGCTGATCGATGGTGCCGGCTATATTCAAATGCTGACCCGCATCTTCATTCCGGTCGCGATCCCCGGGATTATCGCAGCGATGATCTTTACCTTTACGGTCTCCTGGGCGAATTTCATCTATCCGTTGGCGTTTACGACTTCAGCCGACCAGCTCGTCTTGCCGGTCGGCATCGTAACGACGCTGATTCGAGGCGACGTCTACGCGTGGGGACAGATCATGACGGGCGCGCTGCTCGGGGCCGCACCGCCGCTGATCATCTACGCGTTCCTGATGGACTACTACATCTCCGGCCTCACCGCCGGCGCGACAAAGGGGTAGCAAATGGCGCAAGTAGCGCTCCGTAAGATCGTCAAGACCTTCGACCGCACCCCGGCGGTGCAGGGGATCGATCTCGACATCGCCGATCGTGAGTTCATCGTCCTGGTCGGACCTTCCGGCTGCGGCAAGAGCACGACGTTGCGCATGATCGCCGGTCTCGAGGAGGCCACCTCAGGCGAGATCTACATCGGTGATCAGCTGGTCAACGATGTCCCGCCCAAGGACCGGGACATCGCGATGGTGTTTCAGAATTATGCGCTCTACCCGCATATGACGGTTTTCGAGAATATGTCCTTTGGCTTGCGGCTGAAGAAATTCCCGAAGCCAGAGATCAGGGAGCGTGTTCAGGGCGCCGCACGAATTCTCGACATCACCGAACTTCTCGACCGCCGGCCCAAGCAGCTTTCGGGCGGGCAGCGCCAGCGCGTCGCTATGGGGCGGGCGATCGTCCGCAACCCCAAGGTGTTCCTGTTCGACGAACCGCTCTCGAACCTCGATGCCAAGTTGCGCGTCCAGATGCGCACCGAGATCAAAAAAATCCATCAGAAGGTCACGACCACAACGGTTTACGTCACTCACGATCAGGTCGAGGCGATGACCTTGGCCGATCGGGTCGTCATCATGAACGGCGGACGGATCGATCAGATCGGCACTCCGCATGAGGTGTACCACAGCCCGCAGACACAATTCGTCGCCGGCTTCATCGGCTCGCCGACAATGAACTTCCTGCCATGCCGGCTGGTCGAGAACGGCGCCGGGCTGACTGTTCGGCTCTCGGACTGGCTTTCTTTTCCGTTGCCGCCTTCGCGGGAAGCACGGTACCGCCCGCGGGTCGGCCACGAGCTGATCTTCGGACTTCGTCCCGAGCATATCAGGGAGGGGCGCGGCGAAGTGCCGCCCGGCTCGGCCGCCTTCGAGGCGCGGCTCGATGTGGTCGAGCCGATGGGCATGGAGACGATGGTTTATTTCATCGTCGATGGCGTCGAGGTCTGCGGCCGGGTCGATCCCGTCACTGCCGGCAACGTCGGGGAGCCGATGCGCCTCATCGCCGACCTCAACCAAATGCACTTGATCGACCCGCGCACTGAATTGGTCGTTTAAAGCCGATCCGGCGCGACTGCTCCCACTGATGGATGCGCGATTGGGCCGCTCGCCCGCGGCTATCGATGTGACGACCTAATCGCCGACAGGCGCATCGATCCCTCTCCGGTTCGGCTGCGCGCTCCGCCGCGTGCCATCGCTCGGGACGCTTAAGCTAAGCAGTCAGCAACTGCTCGACGCGCTGAGTCGCGGTAGTTTCGTCGATCCGTTCGACCGCGGCAAACTCGCGCACCAGCCGGTCGAGAGCCGCCTGATAGATTTGCCGCTCGCTGTAGGATTGCTCCGGCTGCCCGGTATTACGGTAGAGGTCGCGAACCACCTCGGCGATAGAGCCGGGATCGCCCGACGCGATCTTGGCTTGGTATTCCTGCGCGCGGCGGCTCCACATCGTCCGCTTCGCTCGAGACCGCCCGCGCAATTTCGCGAGCGCCGCATCCATCTCCTTATGGCTCGACAGCCGACGAAGACCAGAAACCCTGGCCTTGGCGAGCGGCACGCGCAAGGTCATGCGATCCTTGTCAAAATGCACCACAAACACGCTCAGCGTATCGCCGGCAATCTCCTGCGTCTCAATGCCCACGATCTTGCCGACGCCATGGGTTGGATAGACGACGAGATCACCGGTGCCAAAGGGTAGCTTATCGGAGTTCATATCCGTCTCTCACAATCGACCCGCTTGGCGCTGCCACGACGCTTCAGTTGGTCGCGAGACCCGGCGACAGTGACCGCCCGCTCCTCCACGAAGAGGGCGAGGCTAGAAATCCGGCGATAGCACCAATCCCAGGATACCATAAAAATATCGTCCAGAGCCAGCCGATCGCGCATATCCGCTCCGCGGAATCCGATATCCGCGCGCGCTCGGCGGTATCTTCTGACGGGCGATGGATTACTTCCCGCCGGGATTAGGGCTAAAGTATTTGTCGAATTTATCGGTAACCTCCTTGAACTCATCGGCATCGGCAGGATAGGGCTTCTTGCGCGTAATATTGGGCCACGTCGCCGCGTATTGGCGGTTGAGATCGAGCCAGCGTTCGGCGGGCGGCTCGCTATCGGGAATGATCGCTTCGACAGGGCATTCCGGCTCGCACACTCCGCAGTCGATGCATTCGTCGGGGTGTATCACAAGCATGTTCTCGCCCTCGTAGAAGCAGTCGACGGGGCAGACCTCCACACAATCCATGTATTTGCAGCGGATGCATGCTTCGGTGACGACGTAGGTCATGATCTTCTACGATTCTCCTGAAGTTCCGGCGGTCTTAGAGGCGCTGGATCAGACCGCCTGATCGAGACCGAGCCGCGCCAATACCCGCTGGCGCGCCATGCCACGGTCGCGATCGGGCACATAGATCAACCCGCCGATGCGGCGCAGCAGGCTGTCCTCGTATTGATCGAGCACCCGGTCCGCATACGCGACTTCCCACAGCATTTCGATCAGTTCGACCCGTTGATCGGGTGATAGCCGCTCGTTGACAATCCGGGTGAAGTGAAAGAGCTCGGCCGATTCCGAGGCTACAGCCTCTCCCGCCGCGAGGAGCGCCTTCGCATTCGCGGCCGACAGACCAAACCGGCGTTCGAGCAATCTTGCAATGATCGAGCGCTCTGCCGGATCGAAGTGGTCGTCGCTATAAGCCGCTTCGACGAGCAGCGCCGTCAGCGCAATTTGCAGCTCATCCTGACGCCGCGCACTCCGCTCTCCACCATCGACCGGAGCGCCGCTGAGCCAGGCACGGATCGCATCAATCATCGCTTTGCCTACCACGCAGGCCAGCGGCGGGCAACCCCATGCGATCTGGGGTTTTACCCGTCCGATGAAAGGGTTGTTGGCCCATGTCGATCGTGCTTACGGTATTCCTCGGTCAGCGATGGAAATTACCGGCAGCGCCAACCGTTGTCGCCGAAAACTGCACGATTCCTGACGGGCGCGAGCATGAGAAAGCGGGGCGATATCGTCGTTCTTCATTTCGCCGGCCAGATGCCGATGGCCGGCATCGCCTGGCAGGCGATGCATTACCTAATGGGTCTAGAGCAGCTCGGCTATCGCGCATGGTATGTGGAAGATGGCGGGGCTAATCCCTTCGACCCGCACACGAACAGCGTCACCATGGAATGCAATTATAACGTTCATTGTTTGCGGCACGCCATGGAGCAGTACGGATTTGGCGCACGCTGGTCCTATTGGGACGCGATCCACGACGTCCATTACGGGCTGTCGCGCGTGCAAGTGCACGACCTTTATGCCCGGGCGGACGCTCTGATAAACCTGTGCGGCGCGACACGCTTGCGCGACGAGCACCTGGCCTGCCCGCTCAGGATCATGATCGATACCGACCCGGTCTATGAGCAAATAAAATACGCGGCCGCACATCCCGGCTCGCGCGCCTACCTTGACGCGCATACCCATTTCTTCACCTACGGCGAGAACCTCGGGTCCGAAGACTGCCCCATACCATTGTGCGGCGTGCCGTGGCGCGCGACCCGGCCCCCGGTGGATCTCACCCTTTGGCCCGAGCCGAGCGACGCCCCGCCCTGTTTCACGACCATAGCCACCTGGGAAAACAAAGGGAAAGACATCGAATTCAACGGCGCTCGCTACGTTTGGTCAAAGCACGTGAATTTCCTGCGATATCTCGAGTTGCCCCAAAGGCGGCCGGCTAGTTGTTTTCACATGGCAATGCTCCCGCCCGACGATGAAGTGCGTGCTGCCGTGGTGGTTGGCGGCTGGGATATCGTCGACCCGCGTCCGATCTCGGCCGATATGGCGCGGTACCGTGATTTCATCACCCATTCACGCGGCGAGTTTACGGTGGCCAAGGACATCTACGTGCAGCCGAACAGTGGCTGGTTCAGCGATCGCAGTGCTTGCTATCTCGCAGCCGGCCGGCCGGTAGTGACAATGCGCACAGGGTTTAGCAAGTTTTACCCCGTCGGTCGGGGACTGTTCGAGTATTCGAGCTTGGAAGAAGCGTTGGCCGGCATCGACGCGATCACCACAGATTATGCTGCCCATAGCCGTGGCGCGCGGGAATTAGCCGGAGAATATTTTGCATCTGATCGCGTTCTCGGGGCACTCCTGGCGGAGACAGGCTTGTGAGCAGGCCGGAGCGGCTTGACAGCCCGCGAAACCGACGCTCATATGCTGCACTTAAGAGTAGAGCGTAGCCGCTCTGACTCGACAGAAACGATCCCTCTAGGACGCGAGGCAATGGACCCTTTCAGGATCTGGCCAGTCAGCAAGCTTGCCTTGGCCGGGGCGCCTGGGGACACAAGATGGTTCTTGCCATCCGACAAGGAAGCAGTCTGGACCAGGCTCACCCTCGGGCTGGTGACGCTCGCCGTCATTCTCGTCTTGTCGACTTTTCGCGATTATGGGGTCACTTGGGACGAGGACGTACACAATTGGTATGGAAACTTTGTACTAGATTATTATTTATCGTTTTTTGGCAATAAGACGGCGCTGCACTGGCGAGATCTTTACAATTACGGTGCGGTTTTCGATACGCTGGCAGCGGCGCTCAACCGGGTTTCACCGATCGGAGTTTATGAAACCCGCCATCTGCTCAACGGCCTCGTCGGCATACTGGGATTGATCGGCTGCTCCAGGCTCGCCGCACAAATGGCGGGCGCGCGAGCCGGCTTTATTGCCGCCCTCTTTCTGCTTTTGACTCCGAACTATTACGGACAGATGTTCAATAATCCCAAGGACATCCCGTTCGCGGTCGGCATGGTCTGGTCGATTTATTACATGGTCAGAATCGTGCCGACCTTGCCGCGGCCCTCACACGGCTTGGTGGCCAAGCTCGGCACTGCGATCGGCATGACGATGGGCGTGCGGATCGGGGGTCTGTTGCTTGTGTGCTATCTCGGCCTGTTGCTCGGCCTGGACGCGACATGGCGAGCCCTTGCCGCCCGGCGGGCGAGCGTGCTGATCGAAACCGGGTGGACGAGCCTGCGTCGGGTGCTCGGCCCGGTCGCGCTCATTGCTTACCCGGTCATGTTGCTGTTCTGGCCATGGGCGCAGACCGATCCGATCGAAAACCCGTTGCGCGCCTTGGCGTTCTTTTCGCACCAAACCTTTCCGTTTTCGACATTGTTCGCCGGCCAGTTGGTTTCCGCTACGGACCTCCCTTGGAGCTACCTCCCCACCTACATCGCCATCGCTCTGCCCGAGCTGGTTCTCGTTCTGCTCCTCTGTACCCCGATTATGGTCGCAATCAGCCTTGTGCGAACGGGTCCGCTCCGTCGACGCGAGCCGGCTCTCGCAGCCCTGGTGATCGCAATTGCAATCATCTTTCCGGTAGCCTATGCGATCGCAATCAAGGCTGTGCTGTTCGACGGCATGCGCCATTTCATCTTCGTGCTGCCGCTCATTGCGGTCGTTGCCGCGATCACCGCAGATCGCGGGCTCGCCTTTCTGGCCCGCTGCCCCTATCGGCGGGCGATATTTGCGGTCCTCGCTCTTTACGGGGCCGCCCATGTGACAGTTATGGTATTGCTGCACCCGGACCAATATGTCTACTACAACGCCTTTGTAGGTGGCGTCGAGGGCGCCCAGCACAAATTCAAGCTCGATTACTGGGCCAATTCTTATGCAGAGGCGGTTCAAGGTCTGGAGGATTATTTACGCGCCGAATACGGCGCGGATTTCGAAGACCGCGAATTCACCGTGGCGGTGTGCGGCCCGCCAATATCGGCCGATTACTATTTTCCGCCGAACTTTCGGTTCATTCGCGCGCGCACCAGAGCAGATTTCTTTGTCGCGTTTACCAAGGACAATTGCGACCATTCGCTGCCGGGCAGGCCGGTATACCAAGTAGAGCGCATGGGCGCCTTGCTCTCGGTCGTGCTGGATCATCGTGATTTCGCTGAACGGCCGATCGCGAAGCGACCGGTGGTGAGGGCACCTTCGAACGAATTTCACAATCCATAAGACCGCGCGTGGAACGCTCCGAATACGACAAGCTCGACCGGGTCGAAGATCGGATGTGGTGGTTCGCCGGCCTGCACCGAAATTTGTTGATGCTGGCAGAGCGGGCGCAATTGCGCGCCACAAATCTGCCGATAATGGATGCAGGCTGCGGCACCGGTGGTTTGCTTGCACACCTCGCCGAAAGCTACGCCGACACGGCCGTGCTCGGGCTCGAGCTCGACCCCGAGGCCTGTCGGCGCGCGGCTCTCAAAAGCACTCGCCCGGTTTGCGCCGGATCGGTTAACCAGCTGCCCTTCGCCGACGGCGCTTTTGCTGCAATTTTCAGCGCCGATGTGCTATGTCACGAGGGCGTCGACGAGCGTCAAGCGCTTCGCCAATTCCATCGCTGTCTGGCCGAAAGAGGACGACTCTTCCTCAATCTTCCCGCCTATCGTTGGATGATGTCGGGTCATGACCATGCGGTATGCAATGTCCGTCGCTATACCGTGAAGGGCCTCGCGAAGCTGCTGCAAGCGGTTGGGTTTCAACCGATCTATATGTCATATTGGAACGCGTTCCTATTTCCGTTGATGATGGTGACGAGAAAGCTCTCTTCGGAGAGCGCCAGCGCCGTCAAGCTGTATCCCGGTCCAATCGACCTGTTTTGCGGGCTGACGACGCGGGTTGAAACCGCACTGCTGCAAGCGGGACTAAGGTTTCCGTTTGGCGGCTCGGTGCTGGCAATAGCCGAAAAGGGAGGGACCGCTGACAACTGAAAGCATTCGGGCTATGCCGGAAGGATCGGCGTGCCGCTTTGCCTTATCGATCGTGATCCCGGTTTATAATGGCGCGAAATCGGTCGCCGAATTGGTCGGGGCGTTGGAGAAACTGTCGATCGACGGAGGACACGAAATAATTCTGGTCGTCGACGGGAGCCCCGATAACAGCCTCGCAGTGTGCAGTTCCCTCCTTTCCGGAGCGCGCGTGCCCATTACCCTTGTCAACCTTGCGAGAAACTATGGCGAGCATAATGCGGTCATCACCGGGCTGCGTTACGCGAGCGGCGCGCATGTCATCACGATGGATGACGATCTACAGAACCCGCCTTCGGAGGTGGAGCGCCTGCTGGCCTTCGCCCAAAACAGCGGCAAGGAGGTGATCTATACATACTACGAAGAAAAGCAGCATTCGATGTGGCGGAATTTTGGAAGCCGCTTTGCGAACCGGGTCGCCGATTTTGTGCTCGACAAGCCGAAGGGCTTTTATTTGTCGAGCTTTCGTTGTGTGAGCGCCTTTGTCGCGCGGGAGATTACCCGTTACCAGGGCCCCTTCCCCTACATTGACGGGCTGATCCTACAAGTAACCCACGACATCGATCGGCTGCTCGTTCGGCATCTTCCTCGCGCCAGCGGCCGAAGCAACTATACGCTGCGCCGTCTGCTGCGGCTCTGGATGAGCATGTTCGTCAATTTTTCGGTCATGCCGTTGCGGATCAGCACGATCACCGGCTTCGTCTTCAGCGCGCTCGGAGCGCTTGCTGTCGCATCGGCTGTGACCGAGGCGCTCTTCTCGCGCACGCCGCCCGGCTGGGCGTCACTATTCGCGGCGATCCTGTTGCTTTCCGGGGTGCAGCTGATGATCCTCGGGATCGTCGGTGAGTATCTCGGCCGTCTATACCTGACAGCGAATGGCAAGCCTCAAGCGGTAGTGAAAGAGGTGCGCCGCGGCAAATGGCCGCTCGCCGCCGCCGAGGCTCGGCCGACCGTTCGGCTGCGCGAGCCGGCGGAGACCTGATGACAATCTATTACACAAGTCTCGCCGTGGCGGTCCTGCTGAGCGTCGCCGGACAAGTCGCGCTCAAATCCGCCGCCGAAAGCTCAGCAAGCGTCACCGCACAATTTCTTAACCCTCTGACGATACTTGGGCTCGGTATCTACGTTTTTAGTGCGTTCTGCTATATCCTCGCGCTGCGAAGGATTCCCGTCTCGATCGCCCTTCCGTCGGTCTGCGCCAGCTATGCGTTGGTCGCCGTGATCGCGCATCTTCTCTGGAGCGAGCCACTCGGCTGGCCGCAGATCGCCGGCATCGTGTTGATCAGCAGCGGGGTGCTGTTGATCAACCAGCATTGAGCCGCCCTAGTCGAAAAATGCGCGGATCTCCGAGATGACGCGATCGACCGCCTCATCCGGCAATTGCGGATAGATCGACAGGCTCAAGATCTGCGGAGCGGCCCGCTCAGTCAATCCAAGGCCTGAAGGCCCTGAAGCTAGGCGGCCGGCATAAGCTGGCTGCTGGTGAACCGGTACCGGATAATGAATGCCGGTGCCGATCCGCGCAGCCCGCAACCTGTCCCGCAATGCGTCGCGCCCGGCGAGCCGGATCACATACTGATGGAACACGTGGGTAGTCTGCGGCCGGCGGGTC
>JBJMQW010000064.1:0-9372 GCA_045802495.1 Allostellaceae bacterium
AAAAACAAGCCGGCCTTGCGCAGTCGTCGTGTCAAGGGCTTCGGTCAGGCTGCGAAAGCCGATGCCTTTCAGCCGCAGTTCCTCGATGGTTTCGATCAACTGCTTCATCGAGCGCGCGAGGCGCTCGAGCTTCCACACGATGAGCGTGACGCCGCAGCGCGCGAATGCGAGCGCGTCATGAAAGGCCGGGCGGTCTGTATCCGCACCCGACAGGTGCTCGGTGAAACTCTTGGCACACCCTGCTTCGGTCAGGGCGTCGCGCTGCAAGGCAAGGTTCTGGTCTACGGTCGACACGCGGGCGTAGCCGAGCAGCATCGGTTTCTACGTGTTGTCGCCGGCATCGGATGATCGCGCTCGCGCGACCTTGGCCGCGACGGGACGTTGCCGCTTCGCCCGCGCGGCTGTGTGACCGGTCTTTGTCCGTTTGATCGTCATGACCCCCCTCGAAACTCAACCGCATTCTTGCCTTTTGCGAGGCCGAAATCAAGAATGGGTTTTGAGAGAGGTTTAACCCACTTTTGTCCGTAACTTTTCCGGTTCGACATACCTTCTCAAAAACCCTCGTTTTTAAGAGGGATTCGCTTGGAACGTTTTTCTTGAGATCTGCAAAAAAAACGGGCTTGGGAGGGTGTTGACGGCTCTGTGCCAATTTACGCGTAGAGGCCGGGAGGTCGACGGTGCTCGACGAGCCGGTGCTTTTTGTCAATGCACCACGTGGTGAGAGGCCCATACTATCGAGCCAGACCCAATCCGGCGACCCCCGTAAGACGAGTGCCATTCGGTTGCAGCGACATCCAGCGCAATATCTCCCATACTGAAGCATCGTATGTTGCGGCCGACCCTTTGAGCATTGACCACCGCACTGTTCCAAAGCCTGTCGTCGCTCATCGGACCTTCCACGGTAAATTCGCCGGTGTCCCGGTCTACGACCACGAGAACGAACTGGCGCTTCTTCATCGAAGTACCCCTGAGACTGAAATTTGCTTCCCAAGTCGACGGCACCCGTGCGATGCCGCTCGCGGCCCAGTGCTCTTAAATCCGTCGCCAGCACCTCCTCGGCTTCGGCGCAATCGCGCGGCGGTGGACCGCTTTTTGTCGTTAATGTGGAGCTTTAGCATCGCTTCGTAACGAGCGATGTTGAGTTTGATGTGATGTACTGCTCGTCGTTTGTCATCGCCGCACCTCTCGATGAGGGGTACCAGTGTTAACTTCGTACAACTAGCTCTAGGTGATTATCGAAGGATACCGTTGCTCGCATTCTTTTCACGCAAAGCAACCAGCAAGGCTTGCATTTTCCCACTGTTACGCTGGACGACTGAGACCAAGTCGGAGCGCTGCATGCTGGCCATGTCGATACCGCCGACGAACAAGTTGGTCACCTTGTAACCATTAATACTTGGGCTGAGCTGCCAATCGACCGCTATCGATACAACACCGTTGACCCGGCTCGTGACGATCACCCCTTGCTCACTGGGCCGGCTCCCCAGAACCGTGAAGGTTTCACCACCGAGATGACCGAGGAGTGTAGAATAGACGATCACGATGTAATCCTCGTAACGGTTGGCATACTCTTGCTGCTCTTGTGCCGTCGCGTTTTGCCAATGCGGCCCGAGAGCAGAACGGGCGCAGGCTTCCGCGTCAAAATATCGGCGAAATAGCTGGCGGAACTGCCCCTGGACAGCCGCCGTATCCCCGTTTCGCATCGCTGCCAGAGCGCGAGTTCCGAGATCGTTGACAAAATTCGCCGGATCATCCGTAGCGGCCACGCTTCGCGGGGCACCCCCGATGATGCTGGACAGCAGGACGAAAGCCGATAGCAGCAAAGAACCTTTCTTCATTTGAAGCTCCCCATGAATCCATCCGCGACACGCTAGAGGCGTACGCGGAAGCGCGCATTACCTCAGCGCAGAGTCTTCACAGTGTTAGCGGCAGACCCGCTCGCCATTTACGAAAGCACAGCCGGGCGCAACTGCTTTGGTCGCGGTGTTGCCGCGTGCGCCTGTGGCCGTCGTGCCAGCTCGAGGGGCCGATCTCATACGCATTCCGTTCGTTCCGACGGCCGCTGCCCCTCGTGGTCCGGCGACGACGGCCCCGTTGGGACCGGCACAGCCGGCGCGAACGACGCCGGCCGCACATTCGACGGCGTGGGCGGTTGGAATGACACCGGCCAGCAAGGGAAGGATAGTCGCAATTGCAAACAGCGTAGGTTTCATCACACTTGTCTCCTCTCTTCTTGGGGTCATCTTCAGGTAAGATCGCCAGCCGGTAGCTGTGCTGCGCAAACGAGAGGTGATGCCGGTCGATACGGACGAGTTTCTCGATGAAAGTACATGGGGCCGATGACTGTCATCTCCGGCCCTCGTTCCCCCGATTGCGACATCCCCGTCGCCGGCGTCGGCTAACCAGCGGCGCTCGAACCGGCATCTCGCCTGGCTCGGCGGCCCCAATAATTTAGAGGGGCCTCACCAAGCTCCTAACTTTGACAGATCCTCGAAGCCGGAGTCTGGTCAAAATTGCTCACTTTCAACAGAGCTGTGCCGGCAGGCGGCAAGACGATGGGAGTCTGGATGATTTTGCGGTCAGTCGTGCAGGACCACATTCAACAGCGAGCTATGGACGCTCAGACCGCCGTTGTATTCGATGAAGCCGAGCTTGCGGAATTTGTTCATGAAAAAGCTCACCCGCGAGCGGGTAGTGCCGATCATCTCGGCCAAGGTTTCCTGGCTGACCTTGGGAATCACCGCCTCCGGCTTCCCCTCCTTCCCGAAGTTGGCCAACAGCAAAAGAAGGCGCGCCAATCGTTTTTCGCTCGAATTGAAGAGCTGATCGACAAGATCTTCTTCGATACGAATGTTACGGGTCAGCAGATATGAGATGAAAAGTGCGGAAAACTCCGGTTCGTCGTGGACCGCCGCGATCATTGCCGGCTTTTCGAGACGCACGACCGAGCACTCTGTGACGGCGATGGCCGTCGCCATGCGCAGCGGCTGACCGGCAAGGCATCCCTCGCCGAAGAAATCATCGACCCCCAGAGTGGCGAGGATCGCTTCCTTGCCTTGCTGGGACGAGACCCTCAGCTCGATCTTGCCCTTCTGGATGTAGAAGACAGCATCTGCGGGATCTCCCTGAGAGAAGACGACTTGCCGCTTGCGCAACTCAGCCCTGGTTTTTCCAGTCCCAATCCGCGCCAAGAAGATCTTGGGATCGAAAGGTGGCGGCTTTCCTTCTTTCATGTAGCTGACCTTTAGCGCGACACTCTCCACGGCAGGACAGGCCCATATCGGTCTCGCGGGTGATCGCCAACGCAAGCCGGCCTTCCGTTAACTTGGATACACCGCATTCTCGTGTCCAAACAAATTCTTCGTACCCAAGGGGAGATTTCCCAAAAACTGGTACAGCAGCGATGCACAATGACTCTCTGCAATATCGCATAACACTCTCTCTCGCGAGCGGCTGCTTGCGCGACGGTTAGCCTGCCGGCGCGCCCGGTGCCGCGCACGGCACTTCCCGCCTTCCCGAAAGTCTTGAGTTCTGCAACATCAGTAAACGCTGTCACCGGATGGCCAAGACGCCATGCGGCTCGGGGCGCTCTGCGCCTAGCGCCCGGCCCGAAGAGACACGCCCATGTCGGCGCAAGATAGAAATGTCACCCGACGCGCAAAGTAGAGATGACACCCCCGTGGCGGCGAGCGCGACGAGGCGACCTGCATCCTTGCGGTGAAAATCGAGCAGCGCATTTGATTGCCTCGCTGGATCGGGATTGAGTTACTATTGTCGGTGACCGGTGAAGCGGAAGCGGGCTCTGCTGGGGAGCAACTCGCCGAGGAATAGCCGGTTGGAGACTCACTCCGATGCGACGGGAGCCGATCGGAACTGGCCGGCTCCCGATCACTGGGCGGTCGCCAACCCACATTTCCTCAAGCATCGGGGTAGATCTCCCAATCCCTGAAAAACCCGCCTCGCCAGTGCGCGAGGGTAGCCGGCTCGCCGGGTGGCATCCGCGTTACGTAATGGAATACAAGGGAAGCAGCCGCGTGGCGATCAACCCTCCATCCGGTTCGCTATTCGCTGCCTCAGGCCACAGCTGCGGCAGCACCGCGGCGTGAGGCTCGCCCCTTCGACGGTAGACCCGGCGCCTCGAGGTTGTTCGGCGGTCGCTGCCGCGCAGCGTGTCCTCGCTGCCGCCGCGGCGGATAAGTGATCGGGTCTGAGGGCATGGTCGGGGTGTCCGCTGTTTTCCCCAAAACTGGGGAGGAATCGGGGGATAAATCGGTCGGGTGCCGGAGTTTTGCCGCTTTGCCTAGCTGGTGGCAGACTGCAAGCTCGTAACCGTTGTCATCAGTGCCCATATGCACTCATCGCTGCGCTTCAATAAACAAATAGGCAGCGGCGACAGAGAGATACGCTTGCCCCCAGAAGAGGGGTCGCGCGTGCTCCCGCCTGAATGGCCGAGGAGGCGCGCTGCCAATGTCGCTTTATCGATGCCGTTACTTGGACCGCACCTTCAATGTGTTTCAAATCCAGGGCGTAGCTTGTGAAAACGACGCCGAAGCCATAGTGATGGCTCGACGCATGAGTGCGAATACCGGTGCCGAGGGGTTTGAGCTATGGCAGGACGAACGCTGCGTCCATATGGAAACCATGCCCTCGGCCAGCGCGGGATCATAGCTCGAAGCGCAGCGCGGCGAGGGCGGTCGTGTTGGCGAGGCGGGTTAGCTGATTGCCTCTTCAGGCTCCGGCGCGGCGCTCTATGTCACGACGATCGGGCTGAGCGGGCTGAGAGGGCTTGATCCCGAGCAGTCTGCTGGGCCGCGCGGCCGTTTGGTGGAACCGGCGGGTTGTGGCACACTCCTGGTCATGAACACGCCACGCCGTAAAGCCGCCGAGAAGCCGATCGCTGAAATCACGCCGGGACCGGGGTCCCGCCGGAGCTCGCCCACGCCGAGGCGGCGCTTGACGCCTGCCGCGCACGCGCGGGCGACATCCAGGCTCGGCTCGATCGCTGCCGAGAGATCGGTGCAGAAGCGGGCCGTGGTGACGTCAAGCCGCTCCCGATCCCGGAAGATCGGGCAGCAATGCTGCGCGTTTATGCTGAGGTGCTCGACGATCAGCGCGAGAACGCGGCCGAGCTGGCGCGGGCCGAGCAGCGTGTCGCCGCACTGAAGGCCGGGCACCTCGCCCGGCTGGCGCGTGCACTGTCGCCCCGCCGGCGTGCGGCCCTCGCCGAGATCGAGTGCGCGCATGCCGCGATGCTGGCCGCCTGGCGCGAGATCGACGAGATCGATCGGGTGTTGCAGCCGGCCGGCGGCGAGCCGCCCCGGCATGCATCGGCCGAGCAAATGCGGCTGTTACCTCACCAAGTTGCTCCAGGATGTTCTCGGGAAGAGGGTGACCAATGTCGCCGCATGATGCGATGGAAAGCGAAATTGCCGGCCTCTTGGCCGCGGCGAAAACAGCGCGTCGGTCGAGGGATCTCGCCGGCGCTGCGGCAGCCCTCGCGCGTGCTCGCGGTCTGATGGTCGACGCCGCGACCGAGAGAACCGGGCATCGCCCTGCCTGGGCGGCAACCCTGCCGAACCGGCAGCCGGAAGGGGCCCATGGGCATCTTCCGCCCGAGGCGCTGATGACCAGCTACAAGCGGATGCAGGTCCTGCCGAAGGCGCCGCCAATGCCGGTGATCGAGCGGCACGGCATGACCGAGGCCGACATCCGGGCGTTGCTTGAAGGCATATGCCCGGTCATCAAGGAATTCGTCGACGAAAAGGTTGGCGGGCACGCCAAAGTCCTCGAGGAAGCCGTCGGGGCGATGCAGCGCATGGCCGGCCGCATCGATGAGCTGGAAAGCCGGCTTGCCGTCATGGAGAGCCGCGCCATGCGGTTCGAGGGCACGTTCTCGAGGGCACTGCAATATCAGCGTGGCGCAACCGTCGTGCATGGCGGGTCGCTTTGGTATGCGGTCGCTGATAATTCGAAGCAGCCGCCGTCAGATAGCTGGTTGCTCGTCGCCAAAGGTGGGACCGTCCAAAGCTCGGCAAGCCTTCATGCGATCGACGCCAAGGGCGCCGCGCGGGTAGTGCGCTCACACGCGGGCCAGATCGAGCTGAGCGGCGCGGCCAACTCGGTGGTGGGCCGTGGCTGATGGCGAGAGACTTCCGCCGGAGTTCGGTGAGGCACTCGCCGAGGCACGGCGCAGTGTTGCTGCCAAGCCGATCGACCGCGACAAGATCTCAAAGATGGCCCTGGATTTGTTGGGGCCGCAGATGTTGGCAGTGGTGCAGATTTTCTCCGGCATCGGGCCTGACTCACGAACAGATAAATGCGACCTGTCCAAGCTTCGCAGGCGTGCGGCCCCGGTCCGGCTTCCCGTCCGATAATCATGCTGTCCGGTTTGGCGTCTTCAGCCCAGGATTGCCGGACATTGCGAAGGTGACCATTCATCGGTCGTTTGACGGACAGACGGGATACGCCGACAAACACCCGTGGAGCTGGGATGGCATACGCTAGATAATCTTCCAAGCCCTCAGGCAAGGTCCCCGACACGCACTCGGTAGGTTCGATCTGCGATCACGATTTCGGCGTGTTCACTGTCACCAACATCGCGATGGAAAACACCGATGCGGTCTCCCCAGCGCACGCGGTCCCCAGGATGCCAAAGGCGGCTAATCCGGGGTTGCAAAGGTGCCGCGGGCCGAGAGTGCCGTTGACTTGCCTTGCGTCGCTCACCGCCTGGCAATCGCTGTGACATGTTAACGCCTCACTGGAAAATTCTGTCGCACTGGCCTTCGCTGACGGGAATCGCCCGAGCGGCAATAGCCGATACTTCCGTCAGCCCTGCGTCGGAGCGCTCGCCTCTCTGGCGCGACAGTGAGGCCTTCTCGTAAGCAGGCGGAAGCGTTTCGCCCTTAGACAGGATTTAGGGACGTTAGGGGCGTATTACGAGAACGTGCGCTGTTGGGGCTCCGGGAAAGGGAATTCTACCGCTTTAGATCAGACGTAAACCGGTCGCCTCTGGACCCTTCCTACCGTCGATTACGTCGACGGCGACTCGCTGGCCCTCCGTCAGGCCCGTGATCCCCGCGCGCTCCAGCGCCGAAGCATGCACAAAGATATCCTTGCCGCCCCGATCCGCGGCGATAAAGCCAAACCCCTTCATCGCGTTGTACCACTTGACCGTGCCGGATTCCTCGATGGCGGCTTGGTCCGCCGGCGGATACATAGGTCGCTCCGGTCGTGCACGCCTGAGCGGCTCTTGCTGTGCGGTGCTGCTGTCGACGCTCAGGATTTCGGTTACCTGTGGCCCTTTGGAACCGGGACCGGCGCGGACCTCGAGTGTCGCGCCCGGCGGCACGCTATCGTGGCCGCTGCGCTCGACCACACTCACATGCAGGAAGGCGTCGCCAGACCCGTCGGCGAGCTGCACGAATCCGAATCCCTTGTCGGGATTGTACCATTTGACTACGGCTTGGACCGGGGGACCGGAGGGCGCTTCAAACCTCTGGGCGCTAAATGGAGATCCGAAACTGTGTCGTGGTGATTCAAAGTTGTCGTCATCGAAGCTGCGGCGACGGGTCGGACGAAAATCTCTGTCTCTGCTGCTCACGTGATTCCCTGGGGGCTTATGGAATGCCTCCACTCTGAAATGAGGCGGAATGATCGTCAACGAATTCCACGCCGCCGGTGACACACAGGGCGGATAGCAAGGTAGCTGCTCTGGTCGAAGGTGGCCGACACGCCGAGCGAAGGTCCCACCCGACTGGGCTGCATACGCCAGATAATTTTCAAAATCCCTGCGCCACTTAATTTTCAAAATGACAGAAAAACCCCTTTTTTGAAACCCCCGGATAGGGACACATAACGTCCTGTATGTGGTGCAACTGCATCTAACGTTGGTCCTGTCGAACCACGAGCTCGTAACCGTAACTACGGTGTGTTACGAGCTGGAACCGCGATCCGAACAGCTGGTTGCGCAGGCGGCGGATCTGCTCGGTTAAGGCGGAGGGTGTAATGAGCGCTGCTTGTGCGAGCTCGACGCGTGGGACGATGCGACCGTGACGACGGTAGAGCGCCGCAAACAGCCGCCATTCCGTCGGTGACAGCTGACGGCGCTGACGGCGAGGTAAGACGAGCGCGAAATGCGCCCGGTCGACGCCAGGATCGATGTCCATCAGATCCGCGGCAGCGATTTCCGCCCCGCAACGCCGGCAAAACTGTGCCACTGCTCCAAGCACGAAATATCCCTGAAGTATGCCCGATGATACGCCACAGTGGAAGTTCTAACCGTATGCGGGATCTCTCTGTTGCCGGAAACCACTGCTCTGGACTATCGTCTAGCGATGATTTCCGGGAGGCAAATACGCGCAGCTCGCGCTCTCGTCGGCTGGAAACAGCGCGAGCTCGCCGCCGCAGCCGGCATATCCGAGATCTCGATCAAAAATGCCGAGCGCGGGGTTGTGGATTCGCGCGGTTCAACCCTGAACGCCATTCAACAGGCCTTTGACAGGGCCGGTGTAATCTTTCTGGACAGCGGCGACACCCGCAATGGCGGGCCGGGAGTGCGGCTCAAAGGATAAGCGCGAACACAGCGCGATGGCTGGTGCACGTGCCGGGAAACCATGTCAGAACGGGACGACCCAGCTCGGCGCTAGGTAGGCGCTTATTCTTGATAAAATCTGTTATCAAGAGTAGAATAGGGGTATGAGGGGTGCCCCTGTTCCGACAAAAATTCCGTCAACAAATCGTCTGCTGACCAGCGCCGAGTTTCAGCAACTGGCGGCGGTGCCGCCGGAGGTCGAGTGGTTCGCTAATATCCGGAATGCCAGCACCCGGCGCGCGTACGAGAACGCCATCCAGGATTTTATGAGCTTCACCGGCATCGGCCGGCCCGAAGAATTCCGCGCTGTCACCCGGGCCCATGTGATCGCCTGGCGCGATGATCTCGCCCGGCGCAAGCTCGGCGGTGCGACGGTCCGGCATCGCTTGGCGGCGCTCTCCTCCTTGTTTGAATACCTTTGCGAAAAGAACGCCGTCACCCATAACCCGATCAAAGGCGTCAAGCGACCGAGGAGTGAGAGCGGCGAAGGCAAGACGCCGGCGCTCGGCGACCATCAGGCCCGCGAACTGCTCTGCGCGCCCGGTGAGAACACCGTCAAGGACAAGCGGGACGGCGCGATCCTGTCGAGCTTGCTGTATCACGCGCTGCGGCGCGAGGAATTGTGCAAGCTGAAGGTCCGGGATTTCCGGCATGCGCGGCGCGCGCGTGCCGCACCTGAAAGTCTGCGGCAAGGGCGACAAAACGCGCTACCTCCCGCTGCATCCTGGCACCAACACCCTGATCCACGAGTACCTCGAGGCCGCAGGGCATGGCGGAGACGA
>JBJMQW010000065.1:0-9098 GCA_045802495.1 Allostellaceae bacterium
GCAGACCGAGGGGAATGCGAGCTTGCGGGTTCTGAGCTATGCCGAGACGATCGATGACGCGCTGTTGCGGGAGGCGGTTGAGATAGACGGATTTGAGGAAACCCGGCACAAGCAAGTCCTCTCCAATCTCATCGAAGCTTACGGCATCCAATTGGCGCCGGAGCCCGAATATCGGCCACCGAGGCATCGGGAATGGGCATTTCTGCTAGCCGGGTTTTGCGAATGCGTCGACACCTTCTTTGCATTCGGCCTGTTCGCGTTGGCCAAACGGTCGGGGTTTTTTCCACCGGAGCTCGTCGACACTTTTGAACCCGTCGTGCAGGAAGAGGGCCGACACATCCTGTTCTTTGTGAATTGGGTGGCTTGGCGCCGGCGCAACCTGCGGCTTTGGCAGCGCATTTTTTTCGACGCCAAAATCCTTTCGGCCTGGGCCTTCCTCATCTGGGAACGGATCGGCATTGCCCACGGCATCGATGCCGCACCCGGCGCTAATGCCTTGGGCGAGCGGCAAGACAACAATTTTGTCTTCACCGGGAGCAAGGTTATCGGCAATGGGAACATCTCGGCCGCGGCGGTCATCGACACCTGCCTTATCGAGCACGATCGGCGCTTTGCCGGCTATGACCTGCGGCTGTTGCGACCGAAGTTTATGCCGTGCGTAATGCGTTTCGCGAGACGGTTGATGCCGGGCTGACGCCGCCGCCTTAAAGCAGCACTGCTAACGTTTGAGTTGATGAGCGATCCGCAGCAGCGGAGGGCGGGGCCGCTCCACCTCCCGCAATCCGGCGCAGCGCCGCCTGAAGATCGGCGATCAGCTCGGAAAACGGCCGGCCGGCGGTGCCAGCGCGGGCGATCAGCACGTAATCGGTTCCGGGCCTTCCCTGGCATGGCAGGACTACTGCCGCGGCGGCGCGCAACCGGCGCTTCGCGCGGTTGCGGGTCACTGCATTCCCGACCTTTCGGCTCGCGGTGAACCCGACGCGGATACCGACACCAGGTTTAGCAACGGATGAGCTTGCGGCGGCCTGCACGACGACGCCAGGCCGGACGGCGCTGCATCGCGCCGCGGCTACGCGACGAAAATCAGCCCGGGCTTTAAGTCTTTCGAGCCTCTTGGCCACCGAGCCATACTCGCGAGGCGCAACTTGAAAGTTGCGGCATCAGGCCGACAGCCGTCTGCGACCCTTGGCGCGACGCGCGGCCAGGACCCGACGACCGGCCACCGTTGCCATCCGCGCCCGGAAGCCGTGGCGACGCTTTCGAACGAGCTTGCTCGGCTGGTAAGTGCGCTTCACGGTAGAGGCTCCAAATGCAACGTCTCTTTTTGACGACCGCTGTATATATTGATGCAGCTCCGGGTCGTCAACGGCGGCATGGATACGCTTGGGTCGGCGAGGCGTTGTCCGCCAAGTGGGGGAGATTGAGAGGAGGGGCGATGTCGATATTCGAGGACGCGGCGGTAAGGGCGGCCGATCGCGCCGCCAGGGCGTGGGTAGCAGCAGGGTCGGGGCCGATCACCCCTGGCACCGAAGAGCACAAGGTAGCTTTCTGCCGAATGCTGCTCGATACCCATAATCCCTACAAGCCTTCGATCATCGACTGGCCCGCTCTCGAACCCGAGGCGCGCGACCGCCTCATCGAATTGCCGATTTGGGACATCGCCGTGCAGACCGAAGGGAAGGCCCGGCTGCGCGTGCTCAGTTATGCCGAGACGATCGAGGACGGATTGCTGCGGCGCGCCATCGAGCTCGACGGTTTTGAGGAAGGGCGTCACAAAGAGGTTCTCTCCAATCTCGTGCAGGCCTATGGCGTTCCGCTGGCGCCGGAGCCGGAATACCGCCGGCCACCAGACCCGGAATGGGCCTTTATGGTTACCGGGTTCAGCGAATGCATCGACAGCTTTTTCGCCTTCGGACTCTTCGCGCTGGCACAGCGCTCGGGATTTTTCCCGCTGGCCCTCGTCAATACCTTCGAGCCCGTCATGCAGGAGGAGGGCCGACATATTTTATTTTTCGTCAACTGGGTGGCATGGCACCGACGCAACCTGCCGCTATGGCGGCGACCGCTCTTCTCGATCAGAGTGCTCGCAGTCTGGGTGTTTCTGGTCTGGGAGCGGATTGGCCTCGCCCGTGGGATCAGCGGCGCGGAGCCAGAAGCGGCACCGCAGGACAATAATTTTACATTGACCGGCAGCAAGGCTGTCGGCGCCGTCGACCTGTCCGCTGGAGCATTGATAGATATCTGTCTTGAAGAGAACGAGCGGCGGTTGGCGGGGTATGATGCGCGTTTGCTCAGGCCCAATCTCGTGCCTCGGCTGATGCGGCTCGTCCGCCGCTTCATACGCCAGCGGACCCCGAACCACGCCCCCGTATGAAAATCGGATCCGCCGAGCACAAGGAGCGGTTTTGTACGGAGTTCATCGCCGGCCACCGCCGGTTCGACCCGGCAACCCTTTCTTGGCCTGATCTCGACCCCGCCGCGCTCCAACGCCTGCACAGCATCCCGTTTTGGCAGGAAGTGCTCTACACGGAACGACGAGCGGGCGCGATCGTGGCGGCTTATTCCAGGACCATCACCGATCCGTTGGTGCGCGAGGCGGTCTGCCTTCAGGGCTTTGAAGAGGCGCGCCACGCCGAGCTGGTGCGAGTGATGATCCAGCGCTATGGCATAGCGGCGGAAGAGCGCTCCCTCGACGAGGTGCAAGGCGCCGACTTGCGCCGCGCCTTTGCCGATTTTGGCTATGGCGAGTGCCTGGATTCCTTTCTCGGCTTTGGTGTGTTCAAGATCGCAAGACGCTCCAGCTTTCTGCCCGAGCCACTCTTCGAGATCTTCGACATGCTAATGCGGGAGGAGACGCGTCATATCGTCTTTTTTGTGAACTGGATGGCATGGCAGGAGGTGGCGAGCGGCTGCGGCGCGCGGTGGCTGCGCGGATTGATCGCTGCATATTATTACTGCCGCGCGATTGGTCGGCTCCTCGGAACAGTACGGCGCGGCCGTCAGGCGCATGACGGGAAGGACTTTTCCGCGACGCAGGCGAGCGTCTTTCTCGAGGGCTTCACACTCCGCGGCCTGATCCAAGAATGCTGCGCCGAACACGAGAGGCGCATGAGGGAGTTCGACCCCGATTTACTGCAGCCGCGCTTCCTCCCCCGACTGGCGGGCGTCGCACTCAGCACCTTGAGGTTTAATAACGGAGCGCGTGTCGTGCGCGACGAGCGTGCGTGAAGGTATGTTCTGTTCTTGCGGCAATTGCCGGCTTCGTCGTGATCGCGGCGCTGGTCATGCATTTCGGGTTCGCGGCCGTGATGCGTTCCCTCGGTGCGATAGGCTGGACGGGGTTTGTCGCGATATGCCTGATCCATCTCGGGCTGATCGCGGTGATGGGGATCGCGTGGGGAGCGCTCTTGCCCGGAGTCACCATATGGGCGCCGATCTGGGGGCGCCTCGTCCGCGATTCCGGGTCCGAATTGCTGCCATTCTCTCAAATCGGCGGCTACGTGTTGGGAGCGCGCGCGATAAATCTCGCGGGCGTATCCGGCACAGCCGCCGCTGCGAGCACCATAGTCGACGTCACTCTCGAGGTCTTTGCGCAACTCGCCTACACCGCGCTCGCTCTCGGTGTGCTGGTCTACCTCAGACCCGGCGCGGCGGTCGCGGTTCCGGTCGCGATCGGTTTGGCAGTTGCGGGACTGCTGGCCTCGGCCTTCGTGTTGGTTCAGCGCCGAGAACTGCGTCTTCTCGATCGACTTGCCCGGGTCCTTGGACGCGGCTGGGCCGACAAGACCGCCGCGACCGCGACGACGCTGCAAGCTGCGCTGCAGCAGATTTACCGATGGCGCGGACGCGTATGGGTCAATTTTCTTCTGCACCTTGTCTGTTGGATCGCCAGCGCCTTCGAAGCCTGGATCGCATTGCGGCTTGGCGGCGTCTCGCTCGACTTTCCGGTGGTATTGGTGATCGAGAGCTTGCTCTACGCCGCGCGTAGTGCGGCCTTTATCGTTCCGAATGCGGTTGGCGTGCAGGAGGGGGCCTACGTCCTCCTCGGCGCGGGGCTGGGGCTGACGCCGGAAATGGGATTGGCGCTTTCTCTATTGAAGCGAGGGCGCGATCTCGCAATCGGCCTCCCTCCGCTCGCCGCCTCGCAGCTGCTCGAAAGCAGTCGGTTGTGGGCATCGAGGGGCCGGTTTTTGCTCCGATCGGGGAACCTGAAAACGAAACCCCGGCCCTGAGGGCCGGGGTTTCTGTCCCGCCAGCTGGCTGCGATAGCGGGGCAATGAGCATCGTCGATTGGATGCAACGCCGATAATGGCGCGGCCCTGTTTCGGTTGCAACAAATACCGCTAAAATTAACTACAAATTATATTCTCGCGCAGATGGCCGCCCCCCATCGGTTGCCGGCTCGCCGCCGATCGCAGTCTCGGTACCCCGGCCTGGGCCAGCATTCCCTGGACCAGCATCCCTGAACGGGAGCTTTCGCTGATTTCGGTGCCGGCCATGATTGCGGGGGTTGAAAAGGGGTCGAGCGTCAAGCCGAAGGTTGACCGTTTTGCGCCGCGCCGCGGAAACTCCTCTCTCGAAAGCGGCTGACCCGCAGAGCGGCGACATTTGCCCTCACACGAAGGTGACCACCCGATCGGCGCCGCAAGCCTAGCTTTGATATCGATCTCCTCTACATGAACCCGATGGCTGACCAAACCTCACCGCAACGCGCTGCTTCGATCCGCCGCCTCGTACCGCTCGGCCTTCTGGTCGCCGTTTGGGTCGCTTTCATGCTGGCTGGGGGTTACCGATATCTGACCTTGCCCGCCCTCGCCGAGCACCGTGACTGGCTGTCTGGTCTTGTTCAGCGGTGGGGCCTCGTCGCCGCTATTTTCTACATTGCCGTCTACGGCCTCCTGGTCGCGCTCTCGGTCCCCGGCGGCGCCATATTGACGATAGCCGGCGGGTTTCTCTTCGGGACCTGGCTCGGCGCAGCGTGTGCGGTCGTCGGCGCGACACTCGGTGCAACCGGCATTTTCCTCGCCGCCCGGGCCGGTCTGGGAGGTTTCGCGCGACGCGCCGGACCGCTCGTCAGCAAGCTCGAAGCAGGGTTTCGCGCGGACGCGTTCAATTATCTTCTCGTGCTGAGACTGGTGCCTATTTTCCCGTTTTGGCTCGTTAACCTCGTTCCAGCCTTGGTCGGCGTCAAATTAAGCACCTATGTGCTGGCCACGGCTTTCGGCATTGTTCCGGCCACGGTGATCTTTGCCAGTCTCGGCAACGGGCTCGGCACTGTTGTCGACGAACCCGATCTTGGAATCGCGCTGCGGCCGAGCGTGCTGCTGCCGATCGTCGGGCTCGCACTGCTTGCGCTGGTCCCTGTCGGATACCGGAAATGGAGCCAAAGGAAGGCGGATTGAATCGGTCTCTCCAGCCCGATCTGTGCGTCATTGGGGCGGGTTCCGGAGGGCTTGCCGTCGCCGCCGGCGGGGCGCAGATGGGGGCGAAGGTGGTGCTGATCGAGCGCGGGCTGATGGGCGGCGATTGCCTGAATTTCGGCTGCGTGCCCTCGAAATCACTGCTCGCAGCTGCCCGCCTCGCAGCTCTCGCACGGCGTGGCGCCGCGCTCGGCATCGTGCCCGCGCCTTCGCGAATAAGCTTCCCTGCCGCCGCAGCGAGCGTTTCGGAGGTCATCGCCGCGATCGCGCCGAACGACTCGGTCGAACGGTTCGAGAGGCTCGGGGTCAAGGTAATTCGTGCCGCGGCGCGCTTCACGAGCCCGTATTCTCTTCGTGCCGGAGACATCGAGGTTCGACCCCGGCGGTTTGTTATCGCAACCGGCTCGCATCCGGCGGTGCCGGCGATCCCTGGCCTCGATCATATTCCCTATCTGACCAATGAGACGGTTTTTGCCAACCGTGAATTACCCGAACATTTGATCGTGATCGGCGGCGGACCGATCGGGATGGAAATGGCACAGGCGCATTGCCGGCTCGGGGCGCGGGTCACGGTGCTCGATATCGGCCCATTTCTGCCGCGCGACGATGCCGAGCTCGCCGCGTCCCTCGTCGACCGCCTCGCAGCGGAAGGGGTCGTTGCGCGACAGCGGATCGAGATTGCGGGTGTCGAGCTCAACGGCGCGCAGACCGCAGTGCACCTCACCGGCGGAGAGCGGATTAACGGATCGCATCTCTTGGTCGCTGCCGGCCGCCGCCCGACGATCGAAGAGCTCGATCTCGATGCGGCAGGGATCGAGGCGACGGCAAAAGGGATAACGGTAGATAATCGGCTGCGCACCACGAACCGCCGAGCATTTGCTGTCGGAGATGTCACGGGCGGACCTCAATTCACCCACGTCGGCCTCTACCAAGCAGGTATCGTGATCCGGAACGCCCTTTTCCGATTGCCCGCGAAAGTCGATTATCGGGCTTTGCCGTGGGTCACCTATACCGACCCCGAGCTCGCTCAGGTCGGACTGACAGAGGCCGCCGCCCACGCCATCGGCGGCAAGGTGCAGGTGCTCCGTTGGAGTTTTGCGGAGAATGATCGTGCCCAGACGGAGCGGGACACCGAGGGCCTTGTCAAGGTCGTGCTGCGCCGGGGCCGCATTCTCGGTGCATCGATACTCGGTGCCGGAGCGGGCGATCTGATACTGCCCTGGGCACTGGCTATATCGCAAAACCTTAAGATCAGGGCTCTCGCCAACGTGATCGTGCCCTATCCGACCCGCAGCGAGGCCAGCAAACGCGCCGCCGGGTCCTACTATACGCCGACGCTGTTTTCAGCGCGGACTCGCGGGCTCGTGCGTTTCCTGGCGCGCTTTGGCTGAGGCAGCCAGTCGCCGTGCCGCTCAAGAGCCTGTCCGCCCGTCTTCTGATCCTCACGGTTTTTTTCGTGATGGTGGGCGAAGTCCTGATCTTTGTGCCTTCGGTGGCCCGCTATCGCATGACCTACTTCGAAAACCGTCTCGCTGCGGGCTACCTCGCGACATTGGCCGTCGAGGCCAGCCCTGACGGCCGCCTCGACCAGGGCCTGGTCGACCGGCTTCTCGCCCGGGTTGGCGCGCAGGGAGTGGCGCTCAATCGTTCGGATGGGACGGTGGTTCGGCTGGCATCTGAAGAGCCCCCGCGGCCGGACTTCACGATCGATCTCGGCCACCCGAACATTCTCCTCGCTATCAGGGGCTCCTTTCGCACTCTGCTCGGCGATGGTGATCGCATCCTGCGAGTAGTCGGACCCGAGGCGAATGGCGGGGAAACCGTCGAGGTGCTGCTCGACGAAGCGCCGCTGCGAAAAGAGCTGTGGGATTTCGGCATCCGCATCCTCAAGCTTTCGATGGTTCTCTCGCTGATCACGGCGGCCCTCGTCTATCTCAGTCTGCAGTGGCTGATGGTGCGGCCGATGCAGCGGATCACGACCAACATGATCGAATTCCGCGACGATCCGGAGGACGCCTCGCGGGTGGTCGCGGCGAGCCGCCGCACGGACGAGATCGGGGTCGCGGAGCGCGAGCTCGCGGTGCTGCAGAAGACCGTGCGCGCGGCGCTTGGCCAACGCGCACGGCTCGCCGCGCTCGGCACGGCGGTGACAAAGATCAACCACGATTTGCGCAACATCCTGGCGACCGCGCGGCTCGTCACTGATGGCCTCACGCTCAGCGCTGCGCCTGAGGTGCGCCGCGTGGCGCCGCGCCTTCTCGACGCGATCGACCGGGCCATCGCATTGTGCACCCGCACTCTCGACTTTTCGCGCGAGGGCGCACCACCCCTCGCTCCGAGCCGGTTCGCCCTGGCGCCGCTGATTGAGGAGGTCGGTCCCGGCCTTGCCGTCGCCGCGGACGAGCTGGTGATCGAGCGCGCGGTGCCGCCCGACCTGACGATCGAGGCCGACCGGGATCAGCTCTACCGGGTCTTCATGAACCTCGCCCGCAATGCGGTCGAGGCGGGCGCGCATCGGTTGCGTTTTTCCGCCATGCATGAGGGCCGGATGCTCATCGTCGAAGTCGCGGATGACGGCCCCGGGCTGGCGCCCAAGGCGCGCGAGAACCTGTTCCGCCCGTTTTTCGGCTCGGCCCGCCCGGGCGGCAGCGGCCTCGGCCTGGCGATCGCCCGCGAGCTCGTGCGGGCCCATGGCGGCGAGTTGATCCTGGCCTCCAGCACCGGCGCCGGCACGGTTTTTCGCCTCACCCTGCCCGCCCTCCCGGCTCGCAAGATCAGTCGAGAGCGAGCGTCAACGTCTTGAGATAGGCGGTCTCCGGCAGCGCCGGATGGATCGGGTGATCGGCATCGGCGCCCGCCATTCTGATGATGCGGCCGTTGCGGCCGGCATCGCCGAGCCCGCGCCGCACGGCTTCGGCAAATTCGGCTTCGCCGACATTATGCGAGCAGGAAGCAAGGAACAGGATGCCGCCCGTCCCGGCAACCGATGCCGCCAGCCGGGCGAGTTTGCGATAGCCGCGCAATGCCGCCGGCACATCCTTGCGCGATCTCGCGAAGGCCGGCGGATCGGCGATCACGATATCGAAGCGCTCGCCGGCGGCCGCGAGCCGGCTCGCTTCGCCAAAGACTTCGGCGCGGCGGAAGGTGCAGATTTCGGCGACCCCGTTGCGCGCCTCCGCCGCCGCGGCGAGAGCCAGCGCCGGCTCGGAGCGATCGATGCCGAGGACCGCCGCAGCGCCGGCATGCGCCGCCTGCACCGCAAAGCCGCCGCTGAAGCAGTAGAGGTCGAGAACCCGCGATCCGCCGGCCAGCGCCGCGACAAAGCGACGGTTGTCTCGCTGGTCGAAGAACCAACCGGTCTTCTGCCCGGCGATCAAATCGGCGTCGAAGACCGCGCCGTTTTCGGGCACCAGGACCGACTCCGCGAGGGCCCCGGTCGCAACTCCCGTTTCGGACGGCAGTCCTTCCAGTGTGCGGACCGGGCTGTCGTTGCGCAGCACGATGGCCGACGGCTCCAGCAGTTCGCGTAGAGCGTCCAGGACCAGCGGCTCGAGACGGGCCATGCCGGCGGCATTCGACTGAACGACAAGGACGGTCCCGAACCGGTCAACGACGAGACCCGGGAGACCGTCGGCTTCGGCATGAACAAGGCGATAATAGGGAGCATCGAAAAGCCGC
>JBJMQW010000066.1:0-11067 GCA_045802495.1 Allostellaceae bacterium
CGCGAGGCGTGCGATGTGTTCGCCGAGGCCTCGCAGCGCAAATACGCGGCCGGTAAGGCTGCCGGGTTCTTCGAGGGAGAGATCCTGCCCGTCGAGGTGCCGGGCGGCCGGACGGGACCCGTCAAGGTCGCGGAGGACGAGCATCCGCGCCCGCAGACCGATCTCGCGGCGCTCGCCAAGTTGCGCCCGCTGCAGGAAGGTGGGGTAACGACCGCCGGCACTGCATCCGGCATCAATGACGGCGCGGTGGCGATGATCGTCGCCAGCCGCAAGGCGGGCGACGCGGTCGGCGCGGAACCCCTGGCGCGCGTCGTCGCCAGCGGCGTTGCCGGAGTGCCGCCGCGGATCATGGGCATCGGCCCGGTCGAAGCGTCGAAAAAGGCCCTCGCCCGCGCCGGCCTCAGCCTTTCCGACATCGACGTGATCGAGATCAACGAGGCCTTCGCCGCCCAGGTGCTGGCCTGCCTGCGCGGGCTCGAACTGCCGTTCGACGACAGCCGGGTCAACATGAATGGCGGCGCAATTGCGGTCGGCCACCCTTTGGGGGCCTCTGGCCCGCGCATCGCGCTGACCGCTGCACGCCAGCTGCAGCGCACGGGCGGCCGTTACGCGCTCGTCACGATGTGCGTTGGAGTCGGCCAGGGCATCGCCGCGGTGCTCGAACGGTCGTAGAAAGGGCATCGGCAGCGCTCGTTATTCACATCACGCGGCGCAGGCGCCTGGGCATGGACATCCTGCTGTCGAGTATGAGACACAAGCGCCTATAGCGGGCGCAGCCGCAGCGCCGTTGGCGTGCTGCGGCGCCACGATTGCCCCTGATTGCTCCGCGATCTCTTGGCTTGGGTCTTGACGTCCCCATCTGAGCTTTCCGAATGAGGAGCATCCCCGCGTAGGCTTTGAGGGTGAACATGAAATCATCGTTATCCGCCTCCCTTCACTTCTTGGCGAACCTTGCGCTGACCATCGTCATAACGTCGGCCACTGTCGCTCTTGGCCAGGCGGCTGAAGACGGCAAAACCCCAAAACAGAACTCAGGCGGCAACGATACCGTCACCCATGATGAACGGCCGGCCCCTGGTGACGATTGGACACCAGCAAGAATGCGCGAGGCCAAGCCCTTCCCGATGCCCAGCAGAAGAGGACCGCCGGTGCCGCAACAGGTAACGCCGAATCCATACGCGGAACCGTCGGGCGGTGTGTCTCCCGGCTCCAGCGGGCCGGCACCACGGTGATGAAACGGCCTTGGACGCGTAAAAGGGGCCACCCGTGGGTGGCCCCTTTTCGCGCTGGTGGGAGGTAACGGTGCCGGATCTGTCGGAAGTCTTCTACGAGCAGGCGGCAGGGGCAGCGGTGCACGCCGTATTGACCAGGCTAACGATATTGGTGCTGGTGAAGGGCGAAGCTCCCTGCTGCTTGATGGAGGTGTCGGTATAACCCCAACTCGTGACGCCGACGACCACGTTGTGGCTGGCCGCGGAGCCAAAACTGATGCCCGAAAGCGACGGTGGGTTTCCGAGGTTCACGAGCCACGGTCCGCCGCTCGACCCGCCGGTCATCAAAGACCCGATGATGGTGTTTTTAGATAACGACGTCGATACGAAGCCTTGTGAGTCGTTGCGCTCCATCAGCAGGCCGCCATCAAGAGCGACGGGATAACCCAGCTGGGAAATCAGCGCTTGGCTAGAGGCGTTGAACCCGTAGCCGTCCCAGCCGTAGCCGTACCATCCCGCGTAGTGCCCCGCGTAACGGCCGCTCTGCGGGTTTAACGTTATGACGGCCACGTCATCCGGGCAGATGACGCCGTACTGAGCGCAACTGTCGGTTCCGTTATAATATTTGGTCTTCACCGTCGCACTCGCAGCCGTCCATGTCCCGTAGGGCGCCGACCCGTTGTTATAGGCCGGGACAAACGTCCAGCCGGAATAGAATTGCTGCTGGCCATAATTCGCCACGCAATGCGCCGCGGTCACGACGATGCCGGGCTTGATCAGCGACGCGGAGCACAGAAAACTGTTCGCGCCGATCTTGAAAAACAGCTTTCCCGCGGCCCGGTACGGGTAATAATTCACGGTCAAATTACCGCTCGCGTTGACCTGCGATGTGGTGAAGGGCTGGGCCGAGGTGCCGAATTCCTCCGGCTCGATGCCCGATCCTTCCGGAACGTCCTGTTTGGCGACCAACTGCACCGGGTTTTGCTCGCCGGTCCCGGCGCCGCCATCTTCGGCCCCCGGCAGTCCGAAAATTTCCAACGGATCGAGCGCGCTCGCCATGGCCTTTGCCGGTGACGGCGCCTGGCCGCCGGCATGCGCATCGGTTTGGCGTGTGCGAAATCGATCTGGGCTCCGAGCTGACTTGTCTGGCTCGGCAGCGCCAGCGTCGTCACACCGCCGCTTGTCCTGACCTGCGCTTGGGCGGTGGCTGCGATCACACAACTGAGCACGCTGGCAGCACCGACCGCCGCTAATTTATGGATCGTCATTTTTCTTGTCCCTCTGAAGAATTCGCGGTGAGCCTTGTTGCTCGACCTCGACATCGCCTTCGATGCCCCCCCAATGTAGATCGCCCGGGCACTATCGGATGTGATCTCGCTCACACTGCACAATAAAACCCAAGATACACACGGCCCCTATACCGCTCATACCGGAATTGTTAACCTTTTAACTGTGAGGATACTCGGTATTTTCTGCGGAATATGGCCGAAAAATTTGCTCTATATTAAAGATGCCGGCGGATGATAGGCCCAAACGGGAGTAAGGTGAATGCATCCAACGCCGTGCGGCGCTATCGTGCAAAGACCGATAGGACAAATGCAGCAAAATCCCCAGGACGAATGGTGCAAAACACCTGATGATAAATGCTGCACCCCAGAGTCCACCGGCTCGGCGGGCACCCGTCTTCCGGAGCTACTGAGTGCGATGGGCTGTGGGGGCTGCTTCAGGCCATCCTTCTGATCGCTTCCAGACGTTCGACATAACGGGCGCCGACGATCTCGGGACCGTAAAGTTCGCGGATGCGAGCTCGGCCAGCCTTGCCAAGGCGCTCGGCAAGCGCGGCGTCGTCAACAATCTTGCGCATCGAGGCGGCGGCTTCTTCGATATCGGGTTCGGCCCAAACCTGGCCCTTGGCGCCGGGATACTCCTCGGTTCCGACGGGCACCAGCTCATAGCCGATGGGAAGCGCCGTCTCGCGCGTGGCAAAGTCGCGGGTCCCGGAATAGTCGGTCACGATTACCGGCTTGCCGAGCAGCATCGCCTCGGCCGGGCCGCGGCCGAACCCTTCGGACCGGTGCAGCGATACAAAGCAGTCGGATAGAGTCAGCAGCGCGATGCTGCGCGGCCTCGTCAACTCACAATCGATCATTAAGATCCGCGGATCGTCGCCAATGGCCTCGATCAGGTTGTCGCGGCCCTCCGCCCTCCAAGCCGAGCCGATTGTTTTCAAAACCAGAAAGGCGTTTGCAGCGCGATCCGGAAAAGCTCGCCGGAACGCCGCGACAACGGCCAGCGGGTTCTTGCGGCTCGCATAGGAGCGGAAGTCGAAGCTGAAATAGAATATGAATTTATCGTCGGGCAATCCGAAATCCGACCGCCTCAGACCGGGTTCCGGCAGGGGAACCGCAACCGCCGCCGGCATCAGAAGAACAGGTTTCGTGGTGGCTGGCGAAATGGCGTCGTAGGCAAATCGGCTGGCCGTCCAGACCTCCTGCACAAATGCAAACGAGGATTTCCAATTGTCGGGAAATTTGGCTAATTCCCAAGCCCAACAGCCGATCGTGTAGGCCTTCTCGATTCCTTTTTCGCGCAGAAAGAGATAGTCAAAAAACGCGGTGTCGGCGTTTAGATGCAAGAGGTTTATGCCGGGCGGCCCGGTGACGGAGGCGGTGGATCGGCCCTGCTCGGTCGTAAACACCCCGGAGAGGCGGTCGAGGATCGCATGCGGCTCGCCGTGGCCGCTCAATGCGAGGGCGCTCATGTGCAGGTCCTCGGCCCGGCCGGAAATCAAGCCGGCGTATCCGACCAGGCAGAGATCGCGCGCTGCGCGGAACTCGGGAGCTGCCGCCCTTGATGGCTGGAGACGCGAGCTGGTGCTCGAGCGGCGATCTTCGAGCTCGAACTTCTTTGCTCCTTCGCGAATGAACCAATCCATTAAGGCCGATCGGCCCTCATATGCGTCCAGATCGAACCTCGCCTGCAGATCCGGAGAGATTTCCCAGACCCCGAGCAGCAGATTCCTCAGCGTCATAAAGGCATCGTCGTCGGTGGCCGCTGCGATTTCAGACAACCAACGCAGCGGGCGGGAAATAAAGCTATGTGGCCAGCCATATCTCCGGCGGAGCGTACCGCAGGCCCAGATCGCCATGCAGATCC
This sequence comes from Allostellaceae bacterium, assembly GCA_045802495.1. Taxonomy (GTDB): domain Bacteria; phylum Pseudomonadota; class Alphaproteobacteria; order ATCC43930; family CGMCC-115725; genus AP-15. The sequence continues at coordinate 4,368 of JBJMQW010000066.1, forward strand.
GGCTCCGCCGAGTATGCGGGAACTCCCGAGCGATCTGGGGACTGGGTCCGTCATAGAGTGCGGACATGATCCGCAGCAACCGGGTTACCGGCGGTCCGTCACGAGACGCCTCCCCGCACAGCGCTGGGTCAGGCTCATCGAGGAATGCGGCCAGTGCCGGCTCGGTCAGCGCGACCGCAACGCATCCGTCTTGGACGCCCCGTGTAAGGCACCAGGCGAGATAGTTCAGAGCATCCGCTCGGGTCCGATTGGGGAAATGCAGCCGCACATCCTGTCTCAGCTCCCAGAGGAGCGCGAGCATGCGGGGCAGTGGGACGCCGTTGGGCTCTCTCCCGAGTTCCCAGCCGATCGGTTCCGCCAGCCAGCCATCGACATCCGGATTGTCGGGCGGGACCGAATGAGCGGCCTGGGGTTCCCATCGGGGAGGTGCATGGTGCAGAGAGGCACCGCTGGCGAGGATCGCCGCCGCGGCATCGGTCGAACTCTTCTCGAGCCCGAGCTTCGGGCCCGCCTCAACAAACCATCGTCCAAAATCGCGGCGATGCAGCGGATCTCGAAGATCGAAGGTTGCCCTCAACCGCGCATCCGCCTGCCACAGCCCGAACATCAGGCGCGTAACGGCGGGCGGCCCGAAGATCGCGAGGCACGGCTCGGGCTCGTTCCCGCCAGGCGCGCTACGCTGCAACACATTTTCCCCGGGTATAGGAAGGGCCCTGTCTGCCGTCGTTCCTTGCAGCCCGGCCTTCGCGGCGTCCCTTCATTTGGTGGGCGGCGCGCCTTGCCGGTCGCGGAATGAAGCCGCAGCGACGGCGCCAGTCAAACGCCCCGGCCGGTGCGCAGCAGTGACTGCAGCAGGTCGAGATAAGCCGGCAGACAGACCGCACCCGCATCATAGTGTCTAATCACGGTATCGCGCGCTGCGCAGCGCATGCGGTTATTGACGTCATCGGTTTGTTGCGCCAACGCGGCCGCAACCTGGTCTGCCAATCCGTCGACGTCAAAAAAGTCGACCAATTCTCCGTTTTCGCGATCGTGCACGACCTCTTCGACGGGCGGCGTGCGAGAGCCGATGACGCGGCACCCTGCCGACATCGCCTCCAGCAGTGACCACGACAGCACAAACGGATAGGTGAGATAAACGTGGACTGTCGAGATCTGTAACACGGTCAGGTATTGCTGGTAGGGAAGGCGTCCAAGGAAGTGAACGCGGCGGAGGTCGAGCCTGCCCTCGAGTTCGGCAAGCAGTTGCGCGGGGTAGCTGGCTGCCTGTTCGGATCTGCGGCCATAGCTGACACCGTCGCCGCCGACGATCAGCACCTGAGCCTGCGGTCGCCGTTGGAGGATCCTGGGCAGCGCGCGCATGAAGACGTGAAACCCACGATAAGGCTCAAGGTCGCGCGCGCTGTAGGTTACGATTTGATCAGACCGTGACAGGCAGCGGCCACTGCTCAGCCACACGCGCGCTGACGGATCTGGCCTTACGAGGTTGGTGTCGACCCCTTCGTGCTGGACTGTGATCCGGTCCCGATACGGCGGCGGATATTGCGATCGCTGCCATTCGGTCGGGCTCAATCCCCAATCGACTGCGTCGAGACCCAGAAGGTTGATCGCATTGCGCGTGCGTAGCCGCACCGGAGCATCCGCCTCGGGCGGGAATTCGGGGTCGAAATCGACATCCGACCCGGACGAGCGATAAAAAAATTCGAAATAGCCGAGCAATCGGGTTTGCGGCCAGACATCTTTGACGTAAAGGATCTCCCCCCAACCGTTATGGCCGATCACGACGTCCGGAACAAACCCGTCTCGGCCGAGCCATTCGCACAATCTTGCGACGGCCAGACCATTGGCGACGCCGCTCTCGAGCTCGCGCACATAAGGATGCGCATCGCCAGCCGCCGCCGGCGGCCGGTATTCGAGCTTTCTGACGCCGTCGATCCAGGCGCTTCGCGGCTGTGTAATAAAGCACACCTCGTGCCCGGCCTGCGCCAAATGGCGCGCTACGTGCACAAATTGCCCCGGAAAGTTCTGGTGAATGAAGAGGAGCCTCATTCGATTACCCGCTGCCCGATGGGGGTTTGTACGCGGTCGCCCACAGATCGAACGAGCTGCCCTGCCGCAGCGTGATGTCGACAAACCCGGCTTGGACCAGCAAATTGCACAGTGTCCGCGCCGTAAAGCCGGTGCGATGCGCCATGAACCGGTTGCCGCGCGCCAGTGAAGGTGTGTGTCCAAAGATCATGTCGAGCGCCGTGATTGGACCGCTCAAGGAGGTGTAGGCCTCGTCCTCGAGCCGGTCGTCGACGACGAGCTGCGCCACTTGCCGCAAATCGGGCAATGTCGTCAGCAGCAAGCCTTGCGGCTTCAACACCCGGATAAACTCGGCGAGCGCCAGTGGTACTTCGTGACGCTGCAAGTGCTCGAGATTGTGCGAAGACCAGATCGCGTCGACCGATTCGCCGTCGACCGGGCTCATATCGGTGATCGAGCAAACGATGTCGGGTTGGACAGTCGGGTCGAGGTCGAGCCTGATCTCCTGCCACTCATTTCCGTGAAAATGCGGGTGCAGTTTCTGCCGCAGCGGATAGCCGCATCCGACGTTCAAGACTGTTTTGAGCAAAGCCGGGGCCGCCTTCAGGCAATGGAATGTCCGGGCTGCCTAAACGGCGGCTCGCGAAACCAGGCGTACGTTGATCGCCTCCAGCGGATCGTCGGCGATCGGCGGAACGCAGAGTTCGCCATTGCGCTTCGGCCCGACGACGCCGCTCTCGAAGAACGCGCCCTCATAGACAACCTCGAAGCGCTCGCCGACCGACGGTGTCAGCCGCACCGCAAACCCGGTCAGCGGCAGCCCTTGCCCACGCGTGCCGCAGAGCTTGGCGTCCGTGACCCAAGGCGTCTCCCGCCCTTTGGGGCCCAATGCTTTGAATTCGATGTCGCGCGCCAGGAGGGCATTGACCGGTCGGATGCTGAAGGCCTCGATGCGCAGCTTCTTCCCGCGGTTCCCGACCCATCCTTCCCCAGGAAAGCGACGGTCGCCGGACCGTTCTATATGCAACACGATTTCAGTTCGGACTTCCTCCGGCTCGCTCGTTTCATCGGCCGCGAGGAGCGCCCGACCATTGGGCCGTGAACGGTCGAGCCGATGTATCTCCATCTCCGGCGCGGTGGCGATCTGCCCGGGAAGGCCATAAGACGTCACGAGAATTCGACCGCCGCCGGGTGGCGATCGGACGATGACGGTGCCACCCTCAGAACCAACCCATGTTTCGCCGTTTTCAGATGTGTCGATGATCTGGGTTGCCCGGTCTTTACCGTGGCTCAGCGCCGAAACCTGGACGACCGGCAGTTGCATGCCGCCGACCTGACCTCGTGGACCGGCGCTTTCGCCAATCTCGATGGTGTAAAGACCGGAATCCAAAGGCACAATGCGGGCGGTTGCTGTCGGATTGTCCACTCTTCGAGCCATGTTCCGTGATGCCGGCCTCGCAGAATCGAAGCGCACCGGCGGTTCGGGGTCATCCGGATCGCCAACCCAGGCAGCCGGGTCCGGCCTTTCATGCGCAATCGTGCTCATCTCTGATCTCGTATTTTGAGATAAACATCTTTCTATGCTCTGTATGCGAGCAGTCAGTTATTGGAGTTAGCCTACAAAACTGACGGGATCGTTAACCCCCTCTCCGATATTAGGCAGCGCGCGATAGATATTGTTTGATTTATATATTACTTAAAACGAACGCATACGTTATGAGGATTGATTAAAATCCAAAAGTAAACGTACTCATTTCAAACTATTTCTGCTTGCTACATCTTGCGTCTGATCGCTACATTGTAGTTGTATAAGATCATAAAGATCAATCGGAAATGAGCCTGGCGACCACTATCATATTCGCTAAAGACGATTTGACGATACCGGGAGCTGCAGAGGACAGCATATCGGGCCCTGGCGAGTCCGCGCAGAGCCGCTTTTTCGACCTTGTCAGCCGCGGTCAGCCCGACGTTATCGTTCTCGACCTCAGTAAGGCGCCAGAGGGGGCCGGCACCGATACGATCCTGACGGTACGGCAGCGAACCGATATCCCGATCCTTGTGATCTGCCGGGCCGAGGCGCCGCTCGTAGAGGATTTCCGCATCGCAGGGGCAGCCGATTGCATTCGGGCTCCAATAGAGATCGTCACGCTCAATCGGGCGATATGGCGAATTCTGCGCATTACGGGTCGTGGCCAATCCGCGGCCGGCAGGGCTCCCAAAGACTTCTGCTTTGGCGCAATGCGTTTTGACCACGGGCGGAATTCTCTGGCCGGCGAAAACGGCTCGGCCGTCGAGCTGACGAGCTCGGAGGGGCGGCTGCTTGCTCACCTGGCATCCAAACCCTGGACCATCTGCACCCGCAGCGAAATCGGTCAGCTGCTTTATGGACCCGAGCACAGTGTCGGCGATCGGGCAATTGACATAATTGTCAACCGGCTTCGCAAAAAGCTCGCAGTGCTCGGCGGCGCCGATGCGGAGCAGCTGATCAAAACCGAATTCCGGCGCGGCTACTTGCTGGTCGCGGATGTCGCAACTCTGCCCCGCCGCCCGCCGGGCGGGCTGCATTTCAACGGCTCGCAATCATGAGCGCGATCGACGAAGCAACCGCGCCGGGCGACGCGCGCGTCACCGGACCATCTTTGCTCGAAGCTCTAACCATCGCCGCGCGGTATCGCGGCACCCATCTGAGCGCGGCGCAACTGCGCCGCGATCATCGGGTCGGGCCGGGCGGCCCGACCCCGGAAGCGCTCCTCGACATTGCCCGCGCCCATGGCCTCAGGGCGGTCGCCACTCGATGCACGTTCGCCCGTCTGCTGCAGATGGAAGCGGCGCTCCCGGCCATCCTGCTGTTGAAGAACGGCAGCGCCATGGTGCTGGTCCGATCGGAACCCAAGGCGCAGCCTCCGCATGTCGTCCTGCAAGACCCCGCCGCCGGCCAAGATGCATTGCTGAGCCTCGACGAGCAGCGCCTTGGATTGGGATGGGCCGGAGACGTCATCCTGGTCAAACGCGACTATCGTCTTCGCGACGAGAACCAGCCCTTTGGATTGCGCTTGATCGCAGCGCAGCTGTTCCGCGACCGTCGCCTTGTCCGGGACATTGCCGTCGCCGCCATCATGCTGAGCCTGCTGGCGCTCGGCCCGATCATGTTCTGGCGATTGTTGATCGACCGGGTGCTCTATTTCCGCAGCCTCGACACGCTCGCCGTCTTATGTGTCGCCATGCTGGTGTTGATCATCTTCGAGACGCTGTTTGGCTACTTGCGCCGATTTCTCGTTCTTCACATCACGGCGCGGGTCGACGCTCAGCTGTCGACCCATATGTTCGACAAGGTCTTGAACCTGCCCCTCGATTTCTTTGAGCGGTCGTCCACCGGGGTGGTCACCCGCGACATGAACGAAATATTCAAACTGCGCGGGTTTTTGACCGGACAGGTATTCGGCACGGTTCTCGACAGTTTCGTTCTGCTGGTGTTTTTGCCGATCATGTTTTTCTTCAGCGCGATCCTGACGGCAGTCGTGCTGGGGATTAGCGGGCTGATCTGTCTGTGGATCATCAAGATGCTGCCGGTTCTGCGCCGCAAGGGCGCTGCCGCGTTCCGCGCCGAGGGCGTGAAGAACGCATTTCTGGTGGAAACCCTGCAAGGCATCCGGACGGTAAAGTCGATGGCGCTCGATACGCGCCAGCGTCACGAGTGGGATATCCGCGTTGCTACGGTGGCGCGGCTGCGTCTGGAGGAGGGACGGACCGCGAATGTGATCCAGACCGTCGTCACACCGCTCGAAAGGCTGATGGTAAGCGGCACCTTGGCGCTCGCCGTCTATCTTGCGGTTACCACGAACGATCAGGTCTACATAGGGGCTCTGGTGGCGTTCATGATGCTGACCCAGCGGGTAGCCGCCCCGCTGGTCCAACTGTCGCATTTGCTGCAGCAATACGACGAAGCGCAGCTTGCGGTTAAGGCCGTCTCCACCCTCGTCAACCAGCCGGCCGAGGAGGGGCGGTCGAGGGCCGGCATCCGCACCTCGCTCAAGGGACGCATCGATTTCGAGAGTGTGCGTTTTCGCTACCCCGGATCGACCGTACCTGCGCTCGACGGCGTGTCCTTCATCGCGCCGGAGGGCACCATCCTCGGAATCATGGGACGTAGCGGCTCGGGCAAGACGACAGTCACCCGCTTACTACAGATGTTGCACAGCAACTACGAGGGCCTGATCAAAATCGACGGTAACGACCTGCGCGAAATCGACGTTGATCATCTCCGCTCCAGTCTCGGCGTCGTGCTGCAGGACAATTTCCTGTTCAGCGGCACAATCCGCGAGGCCATCGCCTCGGCGAAGCCCGACGCGAGCTTCGAGGAGATCGTCCATGCCGCTCGGCTGGCGGGGGCGGAAGAATTTATCGAGTATTTGCCGCGCGGCTACGAGACTTACATTCAAGAGGGCTCGTCCAACCTTTCGGGAGGTCAGCGGCAACGTCTGGCGATCGCGCGAGCCCTGATCGGCGATCCCCGCATGCTGATCCTCGACGAGGCGACGAGCGCGCTCGATGCCGAAAGCGAGGCGATCGTCAACGCGAATCTGCTGCGGATCGCCAAGGGCCGCACGCTCGTGATCATCTCTCACCGCCTTTCGATGCTGGTGCAAGCCCACAAGGTGCTGGTGCTGGAACG
>JBJMQW010000067.1:0-33179 GCA_045802495.1 Allostellaceae bacterium
CCCGTGATACTCAGGTTGTCCGGGGAAAGTTGTTGTACAATCGTAAAGGTTATCTTCGACTGTCAATACAATTTAAGACCGTCATGGCCGGACTTGATCCGGCCATCCACGAAGGCCAGTCCGCGGTCGGAGGGCGTGGATGGCCGTATCGAGCACGGCCATGACGAGACCTGGTTGGGTTTGTGACCAATTTCTCAACCTCTCTCACTCCCCGGACAGCCCTGCGTGGTACGGGAGAGGGATGCCGACCCCGAATCCCAGTCCGGGGGAAGCGGGCGAGGGCATCCCGGTACCAAGCGTTAGCTTCGCACCACTAGGCGCCGGTCGAACACCTTGCCTGATCCGGGAGAAATGTGCCGGGGCCAAGCCAAATGAAGGATCGTTACCTTAGCCGGAAGTAGTGGACGCTGAACAGCTCCGCGGGATCGGTCCAGGTATCGATCGGCCGGAAGCCGGCGAGCGCTGCCAAGGAGCGAAATTCCTCGACCGAGTATTTGTAGGAATACTCCGTGTGGATCAGTTCGCCTTTGGCAAAACGGATGAGCCTCCCGGCGATCCGCCCCTCCTGGTCAGCGAGGCTGCGGATGTATATCTCGATCCGCCCCTCGGCCTCGTTATAGAAGGCCACATGCTCGAAACGGTCGATGTCGAGATCGCCGTCGAGCTCATGGTTGATGCGCTCCAGGAGGTTCAGATTGAACGCGGCGGTCACACCCGCCCGGTCATTGTAAGCGGCATCGAGGATCTCCGGATCCTTCTTCAGATCGACGCCGATCAACATTTCGCCGCCTGGCCCTAGGACGCGCGCGTAATTGGCAAGAAAGGCCACCGCCCCATCCGGCTCGAAATTGCCGATCGTCGAGCCGGGGAAGAAGCCGACCCGCTTGCCGCCCGCGCCGGGAAGCAGCGGCAGTCGAAACGGGCGCGTGTAGTCCGCGCAAACGGCGATGACCGGCACCGACGGAAAATCTTCGGCGAGGCTCCGCGCGGCATCTTGCAGATGCTCGCGCGAAATGTCGACCGGAACATAGGCGGCGGGCCGATCGAGCGCCTCCAGGAGAATTCGGACCTTCTGACTGGCGCCACTGCCAAATTCAATCAATCGGCAGCCCGGCCCCATCTGGGCCGCGATATCGCCCGCATTCTCCTCAAGGATCGCTATCTCCGTCCGTGTCGGGTAATATTCCGGGAGCCGGCAAATCTCCTCGAATAGAGCCGAGCCGCGGGCATCGTAAAAGAATTTGCACGGGATGAACTTCCGCGAGCGGGCGAGGCCATTAAGAACGGCGTCGCGAAAGCTCTCTTCTCCCGGTGTCAGATCGTGAAACGCTATGACCCCGCCATTTTGCATCAGACGTCCTCCGCCAACCGCAACCCGGCGACGGCCCAGCGCGCCGAGGGCGGGAAAAAGTTGCGGTAAGTCGGTCGGAGATGTCCCGCGGGGGTGACAGCAGCGCCGCCGCGGAGGACCATCTGGTTACACATGAATTTTCCGTTGTATTCGCCGATTGCGCCGCCAACCGCTCGAAAACGCGGATACGGGGTGTAGGGGCTCGCCGTCCATTCCCAGACGTCCCCAAACATTTGCCGCGGCAGCGGGGCAGCGCGCTGAACCGGCGCGCCAAGGTCGTCGGCGCAAGGGTGGAAATAACCGCGATCGGCGAAATTGCCCGAAATCGGCAGGCCAGCGGCCGCGATCTCCCATTCGGATTCGGTCGGCAGCCGCTTCCCGGCCCACTTTGCGAAGGCGTCAGCTTCGTAGAAGCTGACGTGGCAGACCGGCTCGGCCGGATCGACGTGGCGATGCCCTGACAATGTGAATATCGACCATTCGCCATCGGCTTCGCGGCACCAATATAGAGGCGCCTCCCAGCCTTGCTCACAAACCGTCGCCCAGCCATCCGACAACCAAAATTCCGGCCTCGCATAGCCGCCATCGTCGATAAATCCGCAATATTCGGCGCAGGTGACCGGGCGTGCAGCAAGCCGGAACGGCTCCAGCCAAATCTTGTGCCGCGGTGTTTCGTTGTCGAAGGCAAATTCCGCTCCGGGATGCCCGATTTCGCGCAGGCCGCCGGCGAACTCGACCCAGGTGAGCGGCGTAGTCGTTTGCTGCACGTGCAGCTGCGGCGCCTGATACGCGGGCAGCAGGGGGTTGCACGAAAAGACGTGTTTGATGTCCATCAGGATCAACTCCTGATGCTGCTGCTCGTGTTGCACCCCGAGTTCGATCAGAGGTGCAGCCTCACTCCATACCGGCTCCGCGGCGTGCTCGATGAGGCGGCTCATCGCCGCGCCGACGTGATCGCGATAGGCGGCGACGATGTCGACGGTCGGCCGCGACAACAATCCGCGCTCTGGCCGAGGATGACGGGGGCCCGCCGCTTCATAGTACGAGTTGAACAGATAGGCGAAGGCCGGGTCGAACACGCGGTATTCCGCGTCGAGACGGGTCAGAATGAAAGTCTCGAAAAACCAGGTTGTGTGTGCGAGATGCCATTTCGTCGGGCTGACGTCGGGCATCGACTGGATCGACTGGTCCTCCGGCGTGAGATTGGCTGTCAGCGCCTCGGTATCGCGCCGTATCTGTTCGAATCGCCCGAGCGTGGAATCGCGATCCACGCCGGAAGCTTCAGTCCGTGCGGCAATTTCAGACAAAACGTCCCCCAGACCCTGTTACGTTGTCCCCCGTTAACAATCCTCTCGTCGAGTCGTTTCGTTAATCGAGGTAACGAGCGCGCAAATGGCGCAGGAAACTGGCCGTCCCGAGAGGCTGGCCAGTCGCATTTGCGACCAGTTCGGCCGTCGACAGCAGCGAACCCTTGGCATGAACACGCTCCCGCAGCCAGCCGAGGAGCGTGCCAAATTCGCCCGCCGCGATCGCCGCCATCAGATCGGGGATTTTGCGCCGGGCGGCTTCGAACAGCTGCGCCGCAATCAGCGCGCCGAGCGTATAGGTCGGGAAATAGCCCCAATTCCCGTCATACCAGTGGATATCCTGGAGGCAGCCCTCGCGATCATTGTCGGGGGCAATGCCGAGCAACTCGCGCAGGCCCTCGGCCCAGGCGCCCGGAAGATCGGCGGGAAGCAGATCGCCGGCAATCATGGCCCGCTCCAGGCGGTAGCGCAGGATCACATGAGCGGGGTAGGTCACCTCGTCCGCATCTACGCGGATGAGCCCGCGCTGCACCCGGATCTGCCGCCGATAGAGTATTTCGGCGTCCCACCCACGCGGGTCGCCCCCAAAGGTTTCCTGAAGCAGCGGCGCCGCAAAGCTTAAAAAGGCTCGGCTCCGACAGACCTGCATCTCCAGGAGCAGGGATTGGCTCTCATGCATCGCCATGCCGCGGGCGCGGCCGACCGGCTGCAGGCGCCACTCGGCCGGCAGCCCCCGCTGGTAGAGCGCATGCCCGGTCTCGTGCAGGACTCCCATCAGCGCTCGCGCAAAGTCGTTTTCGTTGTAACGCGTCGTGATCCGTACATCGTCGGGTGTGCCGCCGCAAAACGGATGGGCGCTTACGTCGAGCCGGCCGTGCGCAAAATCGAACCCCAGCCGCTCCATCAGCATTACCGCCGCCCGCCGTTGCGCCTCGATCGGGAACGGGCCGGCTGGAGCGGGCGGTGTCGGCAGCGCCGCTTGGCGGCTGAGGACAGCCTCGAGCAGGTCGGGCAAAAAGCTCGCGACCTCGTTGAACAACCGGTCGATCACCGCAACCGAACCGCCGGGCTCGTACTCGTCGAGAAGCGCCTCGTAAGGGCTGGTTCCGAGGCGGTCGGCCTTGACGGACGCGACTTCGCGATAAAGTCCCAGCACTCGCTCAAGACCGGGCAATACGGCGGTAAAATCGCTCTCCAACCGCGCCTTGCGCCATACCAGCTCGCATTCCGAGCAGGCGCGCGAGACAGCCTCGACAAGATCGCCGGGCACGGCGAGCGCATGCGCATGGCGGCGCCGGATCTCGCGCATGTTGGCGCGCTGCCATTCGTCCAGCGTGCCAGCGCCGGCCTCGGCTTCGTTCAAGAGTCCATCGATTTCTGGAGTCGTCAGGTGCTGATGGGCGACTAGCCGCAACGTAGCGAGTTGCTCGGCGCGAGCGGCCGCCCCGCCCGCCGGCATCATCGCAGCGGTATCCCAATGCAGCACCGAGATCGCTTGCTCGAGGGACCCGATCCGGCGAAATCGCTCCTGCAACTGTTGATACGCGGTCATCCTGTCCCCGCATTCCGGCGATGAAACAGGACATAAATGACGATCAGGGCAACTGCCAGGGAAAACCACGTGATCGCGTATTGGAGATGGTTGTTGGGCAGCGTTAGACGGGTGACGCCGCCCTTTGGCCAGCCGCCCGGGTTGGGCGTCGCGTCGGCGTCGATGTAAAATGGCGCCACATGATCGAGATGGTCGGCGGCGCTCATCGCCGGGATATCGACCCAGAACCAGTAATTGAGATCGGGGCGATTGTCCGGCAGAAACCAAGCCGGTCTGCCATCTGGCGGCAGCCGCAAAAGCCCTTGGACCCGTACGGAGCCGCTGATCTGCCCGGCGATCCGCTTTGCGGGATCCTTAAATTCCCCCGGAATATAGCCCCGATTGACGAAGACGATCCGCCCGCTGGGTTCCCGGAGCGGGGTGAACACCTGGTATCCCTGCCCGCCGGCCTCCGATGTCGCGCCGAGAAAGATCTCCTTGTCATTCAAGAACACTCCTTCGGCGGTGACGCGCCGGAACTCCATTTCTTGCGCTTCTGCCCAGCGCAGGGGAACCGCCACGGGAGCGACTGAAACCGCGGCTTGGCGCTGCGCGATCAGCTCCTCCTTCCAGAACAACCGCTGGATCTGCCACGAGCCGAGACCCAGACACAGCAGCAGGACCGGCACCGTGAACAGCGTCGGCCACAACTGCGGACGAAAACCAGGCAATCTCAGGAGGGAGGCGGGACGACGAGGAGGTGGTGGCGATATTGCAACGCGATCAGCCCCGCCTTGAGCGGCCGCAACATCACGATTGCGCCGCCGAGGATCAGCGGAGTCCATAGCAGTAGATGCACCCAGATCGGCGGCGAATACCTTATTTCGACGAGCGCGACGGGGCCCACGACTATCAAGCCCAGGAAAAAGATCACGAAGACCGCCGGGCCATCTCCCGCATCCTGTGCCGAAAGGTCGAGACCACATACCTCACACGCCTGCCGCACGCTGAGCAACCCGGCAAACAGCCTGCCTCTGCCGCAACGAGGACATCGGCAGCCAAGCGCCGCGCGCCAAGTCGAAACTGCAGAAAAATCGTCGCTGCGCCCTGGAGGATCTTCCATCGACCCTCGTTCAGCCGGCCACCCCGGCGCCGCCGCTTCCCTCGCCCCACCAATAGACGCAGACAAACAGGAAGAGCCAGACGACGTCGACAAAATGCCAATACCAGGCGGCTGCCTCGAAGCCGAAATGGTGGTCCGGTTTGAAATCCCCGCGCCATGCTCGGAACAGGCAGACGGCCAAGAATGTCGTGCCGATGATGACATGGAAGCCGTGAAAGCCGGTCGCCATGAAAAAGGTCGACGGATAGATGCCGCCGGTAAAATGAAACGGGGCGTGGCTGTATTCATAGGCCTGGACCGACGTGAAGCAGAGGCCGAGAAAGACGGTCAGCGCCAAGCCGCGGAGCAATCCGCTGCGGTCGCCCTCGATCAAGGAATGGTGTGCCCAGGTCACTGTCGTGCCGGACAGCAGCAAAATCAGTGTATTCAAAAACGGAAATTCGAATGGATCGAACGGGTGGATTGTCTTGGGCGGCCAGACGCCGCCCACAGGGAACAGGCTCGACGCGAAGAACGCCCAGAAGAAAGCGGCGAAGAACATCACCTCGGAGGCGATGAACAACGCCATGCCGTAGCGCAGCCCCAGTTGAACGACCGGGGTATGGTAGCCCTGGAATGTCGCCTCGCGGATGACGTCGCGCCACCACACCGCCATGGTCGCGAGCACGGCAAGCGTGCCGATGATCAACAGGGTCCAGCCATAGCCGTGCATATAAAGGACGCCGCCCGTAGTGATCAGACCGGCAGCAATCGCGCCGACCAATGGCCAAGGGCTCGGGTGAACCAAGTGATAGGGATGCTTTGGCGCGGCGTGTGCTTCGCTCATCGATAAGCCTGAATCGGTTAATTGACGGATGACGGCGATGGTCGGGGCACTGCCGACGCCGTCTCAGGAGCCCGGAACATTGTATAGGAGAGCGTGATCGAGCGGACCTCCCTGGTGCTCGGGTCCGTCAGGATGTCGGGATCGACAAAAAAAACGACGCCCATATCGACGCTTTGGCCTGGCGCCAACGTCTGGCTGTTGAAGCAAAAGCACTGCAGCTTATCGAAGTAGATGCCGGCCTTGGTCGGCGTGACATTGTACACCGCCTGGGCGGTTATCGGGGCTGCCGAGCGGTTCGCCGCACGAAAAAATACCTGGTTCTGCGCGCCGGGGTGCACCTCAATCTGGCTCTTCAACGGACGGAACTCCCAGTCGAGACCCGGCGCCATCTGGGATTCGAACCGCACAGTGATCAGTCCCGAGGCGATCTGGGTCGGCGCGCTTTCCGCACGCTGTGTCGCGCCGCCGAAACCGGTTGCCGCGCAGAACAGGCGGTACAACGGCACCGACGCAAAGGACATGCCGACCATCCCAATGACCACCGAGGCGAGCAACACCACGGTTACGCCGTTGCGGCGCCGCCGTTGTGGTCGGCCCGCCAGAGGCACGCGCCTAGCCCCCCATCCGCACGATCGTGACGGCATAAAACAACGCAACCAGCACAACGAGCACCGCAACGAGCACGCGGTTGCGGGCGCGGATTGTCCTCTCCCGATCCCCTTCCCGGTCCATCACCGTCAAGCCCAAATTCCTCCTGCGCGGTCGAGCAGCAACAGGCTGAAGATCAGGAACAGGTAGAGCAGCGAAAATGCAAACATCCGGCGTGCGCTGCGCTCGCTCTTGTCGCGCCAGACAAGAACAGCCGAGCCCGTGAAAAGCCCGCTCAATATCAGCGAGCCCACGCCGTAGAAGGCGCCCGCCACACCAAGGAGCGAGGGCGCCAAGGCGACCGGCCACAGGACCAAGGTGTAAACCAGCATCTGTCGCTTGGTTTCGAGTGGCCCGGCGCTCACAGGCAACATCGGGATCCCGGCAGCCGCGTAATCGGCTGCGCGGTACAGCGACAGGGCCCAGAAATGCGGCGGGGTCCAAAAAAAGATGATCGCAAACAGCGCGATCGCCCCCCAGCCGACATCCCCGGTGACCGCCGCCCAGCCGATCATCGGCGGAAACGCCCCGGCGGCGCCGCCGATTACTATGTTCTGCGGCGTGCGCCGTTTCAGCCAAACCGTGTAGACGAAGACATAAAAGAGGATGGTCAGGGCCAGAAGCTCGGCTGCCACCGTGTTGACGGCGAGGCCCATCAGCAGCACGGCACCGACCGCAAGCACTATACCGAAGCCCAATGCCTCGCCGGGCATCATGCGACCGGCTGGAAGAGGCCGGCCGGCAGTGCGGCGCATTATCTTATCTATGTCACGATCGTACCACATGTTGATCGCACCCGCCGCACCGGCCCCGACCGCGATACACAGCACGGCGACGATGGCGAGCACTGGGTGGAGATACCCCGGCGCCAGAACGAGCCCGACCAGCCCTGTAAAGACGACGAGGGACATCACCCTCGGTTTGAGGATCTCGATATAATCCGCGACAGCGGCGGCCGGCACCGAAGCGAGGCGAACGCCGGTGGTCGACGGGGCTGCAGACATACCGCTCACAAAGATCCGGGTTCCCTAAACGATCACGGGGAGCTCGTCATAGCTGTGGAATGGCGGCGGCGACGACAATTTCCATTCCAAGGTCGTCGCGCCGTCGCCCCAATAATTGGCTCCGACCCGACGGCCGGCGGTCAGCGTGTGGAGCACAATGAACACAAAGAACAAGGTCGAGGCGAAGGAGATGTAGGAGCCGATCGAAGCAATGAAATTCCACGGGGCAAAGGCGTCCGGGTAATCGGCGATGCGCCGCGGCATGCCGGCCAGCCCGAGAAAATGCATCGGGAAAAAGGTCAGGTTCACGCCAATGAAGCTCGTCCAGAAATGGATCTTGCCCCACGTCTCGTTGTATTGGCGGCCCGACATCTTTCCGATCCAGTAATAAAAGCCGGCGAATATCGAGAATACAGCGCCGAGTGACAGCACGTAATGGAAATGAGCTACAACGTAATAGGTATTGTGTAGTGCAAAATCAACGCCGGCATTGGCAAGTACAACACCGGTCACCCCGCCAATGGTAAACAGGAAGATGAAGCCCATTGCCCACAGCATCGGCGTCTTGAACTCGATAGAGCCGCCCCACATCGTTGCAATCCAAGAGAAGATCTTAACGCCGGTGGGCACCGCGATAACCATGGTCGCCGCGGTGAAGTAGGCGCGGGTATCGACCGAAATCCCGGTCGTGAACATGTGGTGCGCCCAAACTACAAAGCCGATGACGCCGATCGCGACCATCGCATAGACCATGCCGAGATAACCGAAGACGGGCTTCTTCGAGAAGGTCGAGACGACCTGCGAGATCATCCCGAAACCCGGCAGGATCAGGATATAGACCTCGGGATGGCCAAAGAACCAGAACAGGTTCAGGAACAACAGCGGGTCGCCGCCGCCGGCCGGGTCGAAGAAAGTCGTCCCGAAATTGCGGTCGGTCAATAGCATGGTGATCGCTCCGGCCAGCACCGGCAGAGACAGCAGGAGGAGGAAAGCGGTCACCAGGATGGCCCACACGAAGAGCGGCATCTTGTGCATCGTCATGCCGGGCGCGCGCATATTCAGAATGGTCGTGATGAAATTGATCGCGCCCATGATCGACGAGGCGCCGGCGAGGTGCAGCGAAAAGATCACCATGTCGACGGCGGGCCCGGGGTGACCGACCGGGCCCGAGAGCGGCGGATAGATCGTCCAGCCGACCCCGGCGCCCTGGCCGGCCATCGTCGAGCCAAGCAACAGCAGAAATGACGGGACCAACAGCCAGAAACTGACATTGTTCATGCGCGGGAAGGCCATGTCCGGCGCGCCGATCATCAGCGGTACGATCCAGTTGCCGAACCCGCCGATCATCGCCGGCATGATCACGAAGAACACCATGATCAAGCCATGGGCGGTGACAATGACGTTGTACAGCTGATGGTCGGCGATGAATTCGTTAGCCGGATGCATCAGCTGGAGCCGCATGAGCACCGACAAGAGGCCGCCGATCACTCCGGCGACGATCGCGAAGAGCAGGTAAAGGGTACCGATGTCCTTGTGATTGGTCGAGAAGAACCAGCGGACGAAAAAGCCCGGCGCATGACCGTGATCGTGAATGTCGTGGCCATGCAGGTCGGCGATGTCGGCACCGCGCTCGTAAGCCATTTCTCGTTCCCTCGATATCAATTGCTCGCACGCGCCGGGCGAATGGCGTCGGCGGCAGCCGAAGCGGCGACGTGCACCGCGTCCGGCGATTTGTCGTTATGGGCGAACTTCTTTTTGGCGTCGGCCAGCCAATTGCGGAAATCTTCTTTCGATACCGCCTGAACCTTGATCGGCATAAAGGCGTGGTTGATGCCGCAGATTTGGTTGCACTGGCCGTAATACACGCCGTCCTGCTCGACCTTCATCCAAGTCTCGTTCAAACGGCCGACGATCGCATATTGCTGGACCCCGAAGGAGGGCACGAACCAGCTGTGGATGACGTCGGTACCGGTCACGTAGACCCGAATCACCGTGTCGATTGGAACGACGAGCGGATTGTCGACGTCGAGAAGCCGTTTTTGTCCTGGCTTCAGATCGGCGTCCGGAATGAGGTTGCTGTCGAACGAAAGACCATCCTGGTCGGGATATTCGTATGTCCAATACCACTGGTGCCCGGTCACCTTGATTGTCATATCGGGGTTCGGGACCCGGTCCATGTAATACATCAGCTTGAAGGACGGGATTGCGATGATGACCAAGATCAGCACCGGCACCACGGTCCACAGCATCTCGATGACAGTGTTGTGCGAAGTCCGCGTGGGCACCGGGTGCCGATCGTGCCGGAAGCGCACGATACAGTAGACCAACAGGCCCATAACGAAGATCGAAATCAGGAAAATGATGACCAGCAGCTCGTCGTGAAACGCCGACAGCCGGTCCTTCACCGGGGTCGCAGGGGGCTGCATCCCCAGCTCCCATGGCCGGGGTCCTTCGGCCCAAGCCAGTGCGGCAACGGCGACAACGCCGGCCACCGCAAGGCCGAGCACCAGCGATGCTCTGGCTGCGGCCTTCCTCGTAAACAATCTCGTCATCTTGCCGTGAGCCTATCGCCTCTCACCCATCGCGAGCACCCGGAGCGGCGTTTCCGAGAGGGCTCCCAGAGCGGGAGGCTCCGTCCTCATCCGCTCTACCAATGCCACACCGCCGGGGTCTGTTGCGGCCTGGGCACGGAAAGAGGCTACACCATCGTTAACCCGGCGGACAACCCGGACAGCCCGGGCGGGGGCCGTTTGCGGCAAGCCGCCGCACGCAGGTAGGGCAACGGACCGGTCGTTGGCCGCGGCACCGAGCAGGTGCCTTGTCGGTATTCTACCGACTATTCCGGCTCAACCGATGTTGGCGCTCGCGAATGTCAGGCGGCCAAGTGCTCCCGATGAACGACAGAATGGCCCAAATATCCGCGTCGGTGAGAACGCCCGCGTATGCCGGCATGTCGGTTTCGTAGCCGGGCACGATCCCGACGGTGCCGTTTTTCACCATCTCGAACAATTGCTTGTCGGAGTGGTGCCATGTGTGCCCAGTCGCATCGTGCGGAGGCGCGGGCAGGCGGCCGTTAGGCAGGCGTTCACGCCAGTTCGGCTGACCCTCGAGATTTGCTCCGTGACATGATGCGCAATGTTGCGCGTAGATGCTCTTCCCTCGGGCAACGAGGCTTTGGCTGTTCGGGTCGGGTTGTGTGGCCTCGGTGCTCGCAATGATCCACACGGCAAATCCGCCCATAGCCAGGACACCAGCGGCGATCACGGCCGCCACCCACGATGTCCCGGGCGTCATCTCGGGCGGTCAAGACCGCAGGTATTTGACAAGCGCCGCCGCGGCGAGGATGAGGACGATCACAAGCAGGAGCCATAGTAGACCCATGCCCCACATCATCCCGCCCATGCCGTCCATCATTCGGTCCATCATCGGCTAATCTCCGGCATACCCCAGCCAGGACGGGCTAAGGCTGGCGCTGCCGCCATTGCTCGTTTGGCCGGTGGTTCCCACCGTGCATGCCCTGCATCATCTGCATGCAGCCCCCTATACCGTGGCCCATCATCCCGCCGCGAGTATCGCCCATCATCCCGCGGTCCATCATTTCGCTGCCCGTCATGCGGCCGTGGTCGTCAGCGAACGCCAGGGCAGCGGAAAAGGCGGCGGCCGGGAGGACGATGGCGAGGAGTAGAGATTTTGTCTTCCGAACCATGTGCAGGCTCCCTTTTCTCAAGAATACTAAAGCGTCATAAACACGGTCGATTTGCCGTCCTTCGCGATCGCGTAGATCGTAAAGAGGCCGCTCTTCTTGCCGTACATCCCGGGCGACCCGTCGGGCATGCCCGGCAGTGTAATTCCCCTGATCGGCGGACGCTCGCCCAGCAGCTTCTCTATTGCTTCGACCGGCACGTGCCCGTCGACGACGTAATCTCCGATAAAGGCGGTGTGGCAGCCTTCGAGGTCCGCCGGGATGCCAGCCTTACGACTTATTTCGGAAAGCTCGTTGGTCGGTTTGACCGTGACCGCAAACCCATGCTGGCGGAGGTAATCGGCGTAACCTTCGCAGCAATCGCATTCGGGGTTTTTGTACAGCGCCACCGTGTCCGGTGCGGCCCGCGCTGTCCCGGCCCGCGCAAGCGCAAGCGCGGATGCGGTGATCAGGAAGCCTCGTCTGCTAATCATTCCCTTTCTCCTTTGCCCTGCTCAGCCAAACCTTGCGAGGATCGGGAAGCTCTCGAGGAGCCAATAAGAAAAACTCGTCAGTTCACCGGTCAGCATTGCGACGCCCATTGCGGTGACGACGGCGCCTGCGCCGAGTTGCAGCGATCGGCCAAGCCGACGAAGGACCCTCAGCCGCAATATCAGGCCGTCGGTAAATAAGGCAGCGGCGAGGAACGGCAGCCCGAGCCCCAGCGAATAGAGGCTCAACAACAAGACGCCCTGCGTCACGGTCGCCGTGACGGCGCTTGTCGTCAGGATCGCGCCGAGAACCGGTCCGATGCACGGGGTCCAACCGAATGCGAAGGCGATCCCGATCACATAAGCGGCGACGGGTCGTCCGCCCTTGAGACTGGGATGCAAGCGAAACTCGCGTTGCAGCCAGGCCAGCCTCGCCAGCCCAATCATGGACAGGCCGAGCATGATGACCACCGCGCCGCCCATGAGGTTCGCCTCGTAGCGGTAGGCGAGGAGCAACTGTCCGAGCGAGGTGGCGCTCGCACCCAAGATGACGAAGACGGTCGAGAACCCAAGCACAAAGCACAGGCTGTGGCGAAACGCAGCGAGGGGTCCGATCGGCTCACCTGACACCGCGAGCGTGTCGCCCGCCATATAGGAGACGTAGCCGGGAACCAGCGGCAGCACACAGGGCGACAGGAACGAGACGATGCCCGCGCCAAAGCTCGTCAAGAGCCCGATGGCCGACATGCTGCTCATCGGTCGCGGTTTCCTTCACTCGTGGATTGTCCACGCACCGTCTGCTCGACGAGCGCGACCATTTCCGCGCCGTCCCACTGGGCTTCGCCCATCTTGCGGGCGACCTCGCGGCCTTCGCGGTCGATCAGCAAGGTCGTCGGCACTCCGGGAATGGAAAGAGCACGGGAAGCTCGGCCGGATGGGTCGACATAGATCCCGAGCTTTTCGACCCCGACTTCTTGGTAGAAGCGTTTGACCGCCGCAGCGCCGTCGCGATCGATCGACAGCGGGATGATGAGGAATTCTTCGCCGCCGAGCTTTGCCTGCAAGCGATCGAGCGCCGGCATTTCCTTGCGGCACGGGACGCACCAAGTGGCCCAGATGTTGAGGAGGGTTGTCCGGCCTTGGAAATTGCCGAGGGTCAGGTCATGGCCCTGGTCATCGGTGAAACGGATCTCCGGCACGGCGCGGGGCCGATCGAAGACGGTCAGATCGAGCCCCTTGCCCGCGGTGGAAGAGCCCCCGGAAACCACTGCCTTCTCGGGCTCGCGCAAAGCTGTTGGCCTGAAAAACTCCGGTCCGTATCTCAAACCGAGAATGAGCAGCAGCATCGCGATTCCCGCTGCTGCCGCCGCAATCCCGAGCCGAGAAGCAAGCCGCGACATTGCTGGCCTCACGCCACGCGGATGATCCCCATCATCCCGCCCTCCTGGTGGTCGAGGATGTGGCAGTGAAACATCCAGTCGCCGGGGTTGTCGGCGACGAAGGCGATCTCGGCGCGCTCGCGCGGCGGGATCAGCACGGTGTCGCGCCACTCCCGATATTTCGTGCGTGCGCCGTTGCGCGTGATTACGCGGAACGAATGCCCGTGGACATGCATCGGGTGGTGCCAGGCGGTCCGGTTGTCGATCGCGAGGATGTAGGACTTGCCGCGCGTCAGCGTCAGGACCGGCTGCATATGCCGCAAGTCGTCGTTCATCACCGCCACGCCGTTGATCGCCCACATGGAGCCGCCCATCATCCCCATCATGCCGCCGCCCATCCCCATATCGCCCATCATGCCGCCGGTCAGGGTCACGTCGTGCCGCTGCGCGCTCGCCAGATCGGGCTCGGGAATAGGATTGGCCGGCAGTTTGGCGGGCTCGGCGAGGGATTGCGCTCTGAGCGATTGCTCGCCCGTGTAGGCGATCTCGACGAGCTTGTATTCGAGGCCCTTGTAGAAGGTGTCGAGCACTGCCGCCGAATGCCCCGGGCTGCTGGTCATGTCGAGGATGAGGTCGGTCCGCATTGCCGGCCCCAGCACGACCCGCCCGCCTGCTGGCGCATGCGGCTCGACCGGCTGTCCGTCGAAGGCGATGACAAGCGGGCGATGGTCCGTGAATTCGAGCCCGAAGATCCGCGCCGGCGCGGCGCTGATGAGGCGCAGGCGAATGCGCTCGCCGGACCGTACCGCGAAGCGATCGGGAACGCGGCCATTGATCGTCACCGTGTTGCCGATCCGCCCCGACATGCTCATTTCCATGCGGTTGTCAAAGCCGCCCGCGATGGACGCATCGTCATTCAGGCGGAAGTCGCCGAGAACCCAGACGACGTCGCGATCGACCTGCGGCGGTTGGGGCTCCTCGATGATCAATGCACCCATCAGACCCCGCCCGACCTGCTCGGCGCTGTGCGCGTGCGGGTGGTACCAGTAGGTGCCGGCATCCGGCACGATGAATTGGTAGGTGAAGCTCTCCTCCGGCTGGATCGGCGGCTGCGTCACATAGGGGGCGCCGTCCATTGCGTTCGGAATACGCAGGCCGTGCCAGTGGACCGTGGTGTCCTGCGGCAGCCGATTCTCGACCGTGGCCTGCAACCGTTCGCCCTGGCGCAGCCGGATCTCCGGCCCCGGGACGTTGCCGCTGTAGCACCAGACACTGGTCTGCGGGTAAGGCTCGGGAGTGATCCGCACGCGGCCCTCAGCGGCGACCAGCGTCTTCTCCGAAGGTGTCGCGGCGCGGATCAGGCGCGGCGACAGAACCGACGCCAGCACGGCGCCACCACCCGCTGCAGCCAGCAATGATCTTCGAGACAGTCCGGTGCGAGCCGCGATGCGCCCGTTCCCTGTCATTTGCGGCGGGCTCCCGCGACGAGCTCCTTGAGGCTGGAGAGCTCGATCGCGCCGTGGACGATCTGATCGCCGATGACGAAACCCGGCGTACCCCGAATGTCGAGGGCGTCAGCGAGAGCCTGATTCGCCTTCAGCGCCGCCTCGATCTGCAATGAGGCCATGTCCTGTTTCAGGCGATCGACATTGAGCCCGACGGAGCCCGCGACTTGATAAACCGTGTCGTCGGTGATCTGGCCCGGGGCGGCCATCATCGCGGTGTGAAACGCCTCGTATTTGCCCTGCCGCTGCGCTGCCAGCGCCGCGCGGGCGGCAACGACGGACACCGAGCCGAGGATGGGAAACTCCCTGTAGGCGACCCGTACCTCGCGGTCGCCAGCGAGCAATTCTTGCAGCTTCGGCTGCACCTGCTTGCAATACGGGCATCGGTAATCGAAGAATTCGACCAGCGTCACATCGCCTTTCGGATTGCCGCCGACCGGCGTCTCCGGGTCGTCGAAAATCTCCTTGCGTCGCGCGGCGAGGGCCTGCTTGGCCTTCTCGCCGGCGTCGCTCTTGAGCTTTTCCTCGGCTGCTCGCAACGCGTCGATCAACACGTCCGGGTGCTGCAGCAGATAATCATGGATGACGCTTTCGATCGCCCGCCGCTGCTCCGGGGCAACCTCCACGGCGCCCGCCGGAGGCAAAGGCAACGCCGCGAGGACGGCAAAACAGCTCATCAACGGCCAGACCGGCCTGCGGATCGACATGGCGAAGGGCACTCCACTCAGGAAAGGGTACCGATGGCGGAAGGCTCCCGGCGCGCGGCGCGCCGATGGCGCTCAAGCCTCGATGGTTTCAGGCGCGCCCGCGACTCGGCCGCGCCCGGTCATTTCTTACGAGTGGAGAAAATCCCGCGGCGGATGGGGATCGGGAGCCGACGTGATACCCGTGACGATCGCGTCAGCGGATGCCGGAAAGCCCGACGCCGGCTGATGCTCCAATGCGGTGCTTTGCGGCGGCAAGGCAGGGGCGGTCCAACAGGAGGCAGCCCTGCAACTTGGAGCCAGCCCACCGCATTGCATATCGGTATCGCACCCGGGGCAAGCTACGTCGGGGCTGATACCCGCGTCGGCCGCGCTTTGCATCTGTTCTGCCATGGCAACATTCGACATGGCCTGAGCCGCCAGACCCAGCGCAAAGGCGAGGAGCAGCGTCACTACGCGAAACCGGCTGATGAACGAGCCCAGCATGCCCGACCAAAATAAGATCGGCCTGGAGGTTCGGCAAGGCGCGGAGGTCGATGCAGCTGGAGCGTGCCGTTCCCACGACTTCGGCATCCCTAAAATCGCCTTAGTCGCACGGCATTCTTGGAGTTCGAGGGTTCGAGAACAGCGCCTGTGCTGCTGCAACCATTAGAAGAATCTCGCTGTAGATTCGCTGCAGATGCAGCAAACGCCCAAATTGGCGCAAGCATTGGTTGTAGATGGCGAATGGCCACGTCAAGCTGATCCGCAGCAAGATGTGGCTTCCGTCGCGGACAGCCTCGGACCATATTGAGGCTGACGTTCATGGAGTTGCAAATGGCCGATCTTGCCGTCACCGACGCGCTGTTCTTCGAACGCACGGGCATGGACCCCGCCCGGATCGAAGCGCTCGTAAGCCAATCGCTATCCGGAATGGACGACGGCGAGTTGTACCTCGAGTACAGCCAGTCGGAGAGCCTTGCGCTCGATGACGGCCGCATCAAGAGCGCCGCCTTCGACACGACCCAGGGCTTCGGGCTGCGAGCGGTGGCCGACGAGGCGGCCGGCTACGCCCATGCGTCTGAACTGTCCGAGGAGGCAATCCGCCGGGCGGCGGCAACAGTCCGTGCCGTTGCGAGCGGCCACTCCGGCGTGCTCGGAGCGCCGCCTCCGGGCACCAACCGCACCCTCTACACCGATCAAAACCCGCTCGGCCTGGTCGAGCTCGCGGCGAAGACACGGTTGCTCGCCGAAATCGACGCCTATGCCCGCGGTCGTGATCCGCGCGTCAAGCAGGTCATGGCCTCGCTCAGCGGCGTCTGGCAGGCCGTGCAGATTATCCGTCCCGATGGCCGCCGCGTCGCCGATATCCGTCCCTTGGTGCGGCTGAACGTTGCGATCGTGGTCGGCGAAGGCGACCGCATGGAGACCGGCTCCTCAGGTGCAGGCGGCCGTGTCGCCTACGATCATTACCTCGACCCCGGGCAGTGGAAGAGGCAGGTGGACGAGGCGCTGCGCCAGGCGCTGACCAATCTCGGCTCGATCCCGGCGCCGGCCGGCGAGATGACCGTTGTTCTCGGCCCGGGCTGGCCCGGGGTGATGCTGCACGAAGCTGTCGGGCATGGGCTCGAGGGCGATTTCAACCGCAAGAAGACATCGGCATTCTCCGGCATGGTCGGCCAGCGCGTCGCGACCAAGGGCGTGACCGTCGTCGATGACGGAACATTGCCCGACCGGCGCGGTTCGCTGACCGTCGACGACGAGGGCACCCCGTCGAACTGCAACGTCCTGATCGAGGATGGCATCTTGAAGGGCTACATGCAGGATCGCATGAATGCCCGCCTGCTCGGCGTCGCGCCTACCGGAAACGGCAGGCGCGAGAGCTTCGCGCATGCGCCGATGCCGCGGATGACAAATACGTACATGCTCGCTGGGGACCGTGATCCTCAGGAAATCATCGCGTCGGTCAAGCGCGGGCTCTATGCCGTCAATTTCGGCGGCGGGCAGGTCGATATCACCTCCGGCAAATTCGTGTTCTCCGCCTCCGAGGCCTATCTGATCGAGGACGGCAAAGTCGGACCGGCGGTCAAGGGCGCGACCCTGATCGGCAACGGGCCGGATGCTCTGACCAAAGTGACGATGATCGGCAACGATTTGCGTCTCGACGACGGGATCGGCACCTGCGGCAAGGACGGCCAGGGCGTGCCGGTCGGCGTCGGCCAGCCGACCCTGCGGATGGATGGTCTGACGGTCGGCGGCACGAGCGCGTGACGCGAGCCGCCGCCGCGCTCCTCCAAGCCGCGCTCCTATCAGCAGCGATATTAACCACACATCCGATTGGCATCGCTTGGGCTTGTGTCGATTTCGCGACGGCGCCATCGAGCCGCTGGTCGGTGAGGACCGATGCCGGGGCTTCGTGGCTGGCGACGCCGTGCGGCGAGCGCTTCTTCAGCCTTGGCGTCAATGTCCTCGACGGCGGCAACGGGGAACACGCTAAGCTCGGTAACGCTTATACCGGCTACCGTTGGGAGGCGTTTGCGCCAACCCTGGCGGATTGGGCGGCTGAGACCCGGCATCGGCTTTGGTCGTGGGGTTTTAACAGTGCCGGCGGTTGGGCGCTGCCGCCGGAAACCCTGAAGCTGCCGACCATCATCAATCTCGAGCTCGGGCGGCGGGCGCGCTTCCACTGGTTCGATCCCTTCGATCCGGCAACCGAAACGCGCATGAACGAGCTCGCTCGCGAGCTGGTCGCGCTCTACCGCGAGTCGCCGTATCGGATCGGCTATTTCTCGGACAACGAAGTCGGCTGGTGGGCAGGCGCCCTTTTTGTCTTCTATTCGTCGAAGCCGGCGACTTCGTTCACCAAGCAGCGCTGGGTCGAGCTGCTGCGTCAGCACTACGCCAGCGATTGGGCGCGCTTTGCCGCCGATTTTGCGACACCGGCCGGCGTCGAGTCGTGGGCGGCGCTGCTCGCGACTACCCAGATGACCCGTATCAGGCCGGGTGGGGGCGGCATTGATATCGTGCGGGCGTGGACCGGCCTTGTCGCCGATCGCTACTACACGCTCGCCGAGCGAGCGATTCGGGCGGCCGACCCGGATGCGCTCTATTTCGGCGACCGGCTGCCGATTTATTACGACCCGGCGGCCGTGCGGGCGATGGCATCGCATGTCGATGCGATCGCGACGAACTACAATGTCGACAGCGGCGACGGCTGGATTGCCCACTATTTCTTCGACGGGCTGAGGAGGCTTTCGGGCGGCAAACCGGTGCTGGTTTCCGAGTGGTTTTTTGCGGCCCAGGAGAACCGCAGCGGGAACCGCAACAACGGTCATCTGATGACCGTTGCGAGCCAGGCGGAACGGGCCGCCGGAGCAGCCGCCGCGACCCGGAATTTCGCCGCGATCCCCGAAATGATCGGCATGCACTGGTTCCAGTACTACGATCATCCGCGAGGCGGCCGCGGCGATGGCGAGGACTACGATTTCGGGCTGGTCGATATCAACGATCAGCCCTATGAGCAGTTGACCGCAGCACTCGCAAGAGCGAACCGACGCGCCCTCGCGATCCATGCGAGCGCCGCTCGGACCGAGCGCGCGATCCCGGCTCCAGCACACCCGTTTGTGCTGCCGCACACGGCGATTTCGGCTGAGGATCACTCGCTCTCCGACTGGCCGAAACCCGCGAGCCTGTTGCCACGCCTCACGGCTTCTCCCGGAAACGTCGAATTCGGCGAGGCCTATCTCTCTTGGAGCGAGCGGGGTCTCGCGATGGCGACCATTGGCCAGGATTATTTCGACATCGATCTGCTGGCTTATGACGGTGCCTTTCCGCTCGTCGACGCCTACCGCGTCGAGCTGGGCGTCGACATCGGCGCCGGGCCGCGACATTTCACGCTTTTCTTTATTCCTCCGCGTACCAAGCTCCACGACTACCCGGAAATGTCGGCGCGGCTGTGCGCCGGCACGGCGCAAATGGCGATGGCTGCAGGATGCTCCGATGTCAAAGGCGCCGAGGCGGTCTATTTTGGCGCCGACCAACCCCGCATAACCGCAGAAATGCTAATACCTTGGTCGGCCATCGGGATCGCTCCCCCGGCCCCCGGAGCGCAGCTGCGCGCGGAAATTGCCGTCACTTCCTGGCATCGCGAGCGTTGGATGTCGCTTTCTGGCCAACCCCCGGCTGCAGCGATGAGCCGCCCGGAAACCTGGAGCGCGATGCGGCTTGGGAACGGCCCGCAAATGATCGAGACCCGGCCCGTTTCGCCAATGCCCGCGCCGGGCTAATACGCATAATCGGCGAATACCGGCTCGATCCGACCCTTCCAGCGGGTGCGAAAATCTTCAAGCAGTTCTTCGGCCGGGGTACGGCCTGAGCCGGCGATGGCAAATAGCGGGTCGAGAAAATGCGTCTCGTCCTCGCCGGCAGTATTCCGGCGGGCTCGGCGATGCAGCCCTTCCCGCGCAATCTCGAGCATTTCGAGCGCTATGTCCCGCGCGCTCCGCGAGCGCAGCGGCGTCGCAAGTCCGAGCCTCGGCACGTCGCGACGCATTGCTTCGCGCTCTTCGGCGGTCCAGTCGGAGACCAGTTCATGAGCCGCGTCGAGCGCCGTCGGATCGTAAAGCAGACCAACCCACAAAGCAGGGAGTGCACATAGCCGGCGCCACGGGCCGCCGTCGGTGCCGCGCATTTCGAGAAACGTCTTCAGCCGGACCTCGGGAAAGGCCGTCGTCAAATGGTCGGCCCAATCCCCGATCCGCGGCACTTCCCCGGGGAGCGCCGGCAGCTTCCCGGCGATGAAATCGCGAAAGGACTGGCCGCTCGCATCGATGTACTTGCCGTCGCGGTAAACGAAATACATCGGCACGTCGAGCATGTAATCGACGTACCGCTCGAACCCGAAGCCGGGCTCGAAAACAAAGGGCAAGGTGCCGCAGCGATCGGGATCGGTATCGGTCCAGATAAAGCTGCGATAGCTTTGGAACCCCGACGGCCGGCCCTCGACAAAGGGCGAATTGGCAAACAGCGCCACCGCTATGGGCTGCAGGGCGAGGCTCACCCGGAACTTTTTCACCATGTCCGCCTCGGATTGGTAATCGAGGTTGGTTTGCACGGTGCAGGTGCGCAGCATCATGTCGAGACCCAGCCGGCCCTTTTTCGGCATGTAGTCGCGCATGATCCGGTAACGCTGTTTCGGCATCCAAGCGACATCCTCGCGACGCCATTTTGGATCGAAGCCGAGGCCGAGCATGCCGAGCCCCAGATCGTCGCAAACCTCGCGAACTTGGCGCAAATGCTCATGCACCTCGTCGCAAGTCTGATGCAGAGTTTCGAGCGGCGCCCCGCTCAGCTCGAATTGCCCGCCGGGCTCGAGGGTGATCGAACATCGAGCGTCGTTGGCGAGAGCAATCGTGTTGCCATTCTCGACGACGGGTTCCCACCCGAAACGAGTCATTTCGCGCAGCACGGCGCCGATCCCGTCAGACCCGTCGTAAGGCACCCGGCGCAGATCCGAACGGCGGAAGACAAATTTTTCGTGCTCGGTGCCAACCCGCCACGCGGCAGGGGGTTTGCATCCCGCTTCGAGGTGCTCAACGAGCTCGCGCTTGTCGGTGATCGGCACTCCTGGTGAGCTCGGCGTAGTCGTCATCCTCGGCGGAACTCCAGCGGGGGTCTGTCGGGAGCCGTTATAGCAACCGCTTAATCGACGAACCGGCAAGCACGTTCAATGGGCTCGGATGCGACGCCAGTCACCGGCGATGGCTTGGAACACCGCCAAAGCCGCGACAGCGGCAGTTTCGGCGCGCAGCACCCTCGGACCGAGCCCGACGCGGGTAACAAAGGAGAGTTTGCCGATAGCGTCAAGCTCTGCGTCGTCGAACCCGCCCTCCGGACCGATCAGAAGCGCCGTCGGGCCGCGCATCAGGCGCGCTGCGGCGTCGGCGATCGGCTCGCCGCTGCCGCTCTCGTCGCAGATGATCAGCCGGCGCGCAGAGGGCCAGCCGGCGATAACCCGTTCGAGGGGTTCCGGTGGGCGCAGCTCGGGCACCGACAACCGCTCGCTCTGCTCGGCCGCTTCGACCGCATGCGCCCGCAAGCGGTCGAGATTGAGCCGCTCCACCTGGCTGCGCGCCGTCCACACCGGCACCAAAGCCGAAACACCGAGTTCGGTCGCCTTCTCGACGAGCCAGTCGATCCGCCCCCGCTTGATCGGGGCGAAGAGCAGCCACAGATCGGCTTCCGGCTCGGCCTCCGGTTCCCGCACCCGGTGTTCGATGGCGAGACGCGCGCCGCCCTTGCCGATCTCCGCGATGCGGCAAAGCCATTCTCCATCCTCTCGGTTGAAGACGGCCACCGGTGTTCCGGGACCACGTCGCAACACCGAGCGCAAATAATGGGCCTGGCCGGGTTGGAGGGCGATCTCCCCGCCTGAGGCGAGGTGGGCGCCAATATAGAGGCGCGGAGCGCGATGCTCGGTCATGGCCTGCCGCTGGCATCCACCGCTTGAGTGTGAATAATCGATCGTCGAGATTACAACATGCCGGCAGAAGATCAGTTCGGTGAAGCGGCCCTGACTGACAGCACCTTGGGTGGCGCGTCGACGCTCCCGCACGTTCGTCCCGATCCGAGCGACATTCATCATGGGGACTGGGTTGAGCGGTATTTGGCGGCGCGGTGCAGACCCTACGCTCGTCTCGCCAGGCTCGACCGGCCGATCGGGACTTGGCTCCTGCTGTTCCCCGGCTGGTGGGGAATCGCGCTCGCCGCGGAGCGCTGGCCCGATTGGCGGCTTCTCCTCATGTTCGGAATCGGCGCCATAACGATGCGCGGCGCCGGCTGCACCCTCAACGACATCGCCGATCGCCATTACGACGCCCAGGTCGCCCGAACCCGGCTGCGGCCGCTGCCGAGCGGCGCCGTCTCGGTCAGGCAGGCCTGGCTTTTCCTGGCGCTGCAGCTCGCGATCGGGGCTGCGGTTCTCCTCAGCCTCAACCAAACAAGCATTTTGCTCGGAATTGCCGTACTCGGGCTGATCGGCACCTACCCGTTCATGAAGCGCATCACCTATTGGCCGCAATTGTTCCTCGGCCTCAATTTCAATTGGGGAGCGCTGATCGGGTGGACCGCCGTTACCGGCGCCCTCGCCGGGCCGTCATTCCTCCTCTACATCGGCGGCATCTTCTGGACGCTCGGCTACGACACGATCTACGCGCATCAGGACAAGGAGGACGACGTCCGGATCGGGGTCAAATCCGCCGCACTCGCACTCGGGTCGCGCACACGTCCCTGGCTTTTCATATTCTATGGCATGGCATTGTCATTCTGGGCGGTGGCGGGCCATGCGGCCGGCCTCGGCCCGTTTTTTTGGGTCGCCCTCGGCGCGGCAGGTCTACAGCTGGCCTGGCAGGCGGCAAATGTGGCGACCGACGACCCGGCCGATTGCCTCGCCAAGTTCCGCTCCAACCGGATTGTCGGCTGGCTGATGTTCGCCGGGATCGTCGCCGGCCATCTCACCTGACCTCGCTTGACTCCCGCGCTGTTCGTCCGCCGCAACACCGCGATCGCAAGGCCGCCGCTGGTGCCGGAACTCCGCCTTCATCTTGCGACGGAAATAACGCCGATCTGGCAGGCGACGGAGGATAGCCTGGCACGCGGCGCCGTGCCGCCGCCCTTCTGGGCGTTCGCATGGGTCGGTGGGCAGGCGCTCGCCCGCTATCTGCTCGACCATCCCGGCGAGGTCGCCGGTCGGTTTTTGCTCGATTTCGGCTCCGGCTCGGGTGTTGTCGCGATCGCCGCCGCGAGAGCGGGCGCTGCCCGCGTTGTGGCGGCGGAGATCGACCATTTTGCGGCGGCCGCCATCGCCGAGAACGCCGCTCTCAACGGGGTGGAAGTCACGGTCACGACCGGCGATGTGCTCGACACCGCCGATCCCTGCTGGGAGGTCGTCACCGCCGGCGACGTCTGCTACGAGCAACCGATGGCGGACCGGGCCGTCGCCTGGCTGCGCCGCCTCGCCGGGTCCGGCTGCCTGGTGCTGCTGGGGGATCCTGGCCGCGCCTACCTGCCGGCAGGGGGCCTTCGAGAGCGCGCCCGCTATCGGGTGCCGACCAGCCGCGATCTCGAGGATCGCGAAAGCCGCGACGGCGTCGTGTGGCAGGTGCTGCCGCGGTGAGTCCACGCTCGCCAAGCGAAGCCGGCACCCCCATATAGCGCGGCATGCCCTATGCCAGCCTGCGCGATTTCATGGACCGGCTCGAAGCGGCCGGGCGGCTGGTGCGGGTCTCCGTGCCGGTCTCCCCGCGCCTCGAGGTGACGGAGATCCAGACGCGGCTGCTGGCCGAGCGCGGGCCTGCGGCGCTGTTCGAGAAAGTGGTCCGCGAGGGTGGCGGGGACCATGCCATGCCCTTGCTGGTCAATCTGTTCGGCACCGTCGAACGGGTCGCCTGGGGCATGGACCGGGAACCCCGGCAACTGCGCGAAATCGGCGAGACCCTCGCTTTCCTGAGGCAGCCGGAGCCGCCCGGCGGATGGCGGGAGGCGATCGAGATGCTGCCGCTGTTGCGCACGGTGATGGCCATGCGGCCGCGCACTGTAGCGGCGGCGCCCTGCCAAGAGATCGTGTTGCGCGGCAGCGAGATTGATCTTTCGATGTTGCCGGTCCAGACCTGCTGGCCCGGCGAACCTGCGCCGCTGATCACCTGGCCGCTGGTGGTGACCAAAGGCCCCGGCGAGCGCCGCGAAGACGCCTTCAATCTCGGCATTTACCGAATGCAGGTGACCGGCCGCGACACAACATTGATGCGCTGGCTCAAGCATCGCGGCGGCGCGCAGCACCACCGGCGCTGGCGCGCCGAACGCCAAGAGCCGTTGCCGGCCGCGGCGGTGATCGGCGCCGATCCGGGCACGATACTCGCGGCCGTCACACCGGTCCCGGACACACTGTCCGAATACCAGTTCGCCGGCCTGTTGCGCGGCCGCAAGGTCGAGCTGATCGACTGCAAGACCGTGCCCTTGAAGGTGCCGGCCCAGGCCGAGATCGTCCTCGAGGGCCATGTCGCGCTCGACGAGGACGGGGAGGAAGGGCCCTACGGCGACCACACCGGTTATTATAACGCGGTCGAGCGGTTCCCGGTCTTCCGCCTTTCGGCGATTACGATGCGGGCCTCTCCGATTTATCTCTCGACCTTCACCGGCAGGCCGCCGGACGAGCCGTCCATCCTCGGCGAGGCATTGAACGAGGTCTTCATCCCGCTGTTGCAGCAGCAATTCCCCGAAATCGTCGATTTTTGGCTGCCGCCCGAGGGGTGCTCCTATCGCATCGCGGTCGTGGCGATCCGCAAGGCCTATCCCGGTCACGCCAAACGCGTGATGATGGGGGTCTGGTCGTTTCTGCGCCAATTCATGTACACAAAATTCGTCATCGTCGTGGATGACGACATCGATGCGCGCGACTGGAAGGAGGTCATGTGGGCGATCTCGACCCGCATGGACCCGGTGCGCGACGTCACGCTTATCGACAACACGCCGATCGACTATCTCGACTTTGCTTCGCCCGAATCTGGCCTCGGCGGCAAGATCGGGCTCGACGCAACGAGCAAGCTGGCGCCCGAGACCAAGCGGGAATGGGGCCGGCCGATCCGCATGGCCGACGAGATCATCGCTGAAGTGACGAGCAAGTGGCGCAGCTACGGGCTGCCCGGGTCGGGCAGGCCAATCTGGAAATGACCGGAGATTTGATGACTGGAGTCGATAAAGAGCTAGGTGCGGCGCTCGACCTACTGCAGGACGTCGTCGTGCGTGCAAAGCACGCTGGGGCCGATGCTGCCGACGCGGTGCTGTTCGAGGGCACCTCCCTCTCTCATGCGCGCCGCCTCGGCAAGACCGAAAAGCTGGAGCGTTCCGAGGGCCATGACCTCGGTCTCCGTGTCTTCATCGGGCGGCAGCAGGCGATCGTCTCCTCGACCGACCGCTCCGCGGAGGCGCTGCGTGAGCTCGTCGAGCGCGCGGTCGCAATGGCCCGCACCGTTCCCGAGGACCCCTATTGCGGCATTGCCGACCCGGCCGAGATAACGGGTGAGTGGCCCGCGCTCGATATGCTCGACCCCGAGGAGCCTCCGGCGGAGATCCTGATCGAGCGCGCGCGCGCCGCCGAGGACGCAGCGCTCGCCGTGACCGGCGTCACCAATTCCGAGGGCGCCGAGGCGGGATGGGGCCGCTCGAGCGTCGCGCTTGCCGCCTCCAACGGCTTTGCCGGAGCCTATTCCGGGTCGAGCCAAGGCGTCAGCGCCAGCGTCATCGCCGGCTCGGGAACCGGCATGGAGCGCGATTACGATTACGCGAGCGCGATCTTCGCCGCCGATCTGCGCGACCCGGCGGAGATCGGCAAGAGCGCCGGCGAGCGTGCGGTCAAGCGGCTCGGCGCGAAGAAGATGCCGACCTGCCGGTGCCCCGTGGTGTTCGACCCGCGCGTCGCGCGCGGCTTCATTTCGCACCTGCTGGGGGCAATCTCGGGGCCCTCGATCGCCCGCGGCACGAGCTTTTTGAAGGACCGGCTCGGCGAACGCATTTTCCCCGAGGCGATCACGATCATCGACGACCCGCACCGGCACCGCGGACTGCGCTCGAAGCCGTTCGACGGCGAGGGCATCGCCAACCGCCGCCGCGCCATCATCGACAAGGGCGTGCTGACGACCTGGCTCCTCGACCTGCGCTCCGCGCGCCAGCTCAAGCTCAAGACGACCGGTCACGCGGCGCGCGGCACCGCCTCCCCGCCCTCGCCCGCCGCGACCAACGTCTGGATCGAGCCGGGCGCGATGAGCCCCAAGGAGCTGATCGCCGACATCCAGAGCGGGCTTTACGTGACCGAGATGATGGGCATGGGGGTCAATGGCGTCACCGGCGACTACAGCCGCGGCGCGGCCGGCTTCTGGATCGACAAGGGCGAGATCACCTTCCCGGTCAGCGAGATGACGGTCGCCGGCAACCTCAAAGACATCTTCGCCCGCCTCCAAGCCGCTGACGATCTCGAGTTCAAAACCGGCGCCGACTCCCCGACCATTCGCGTCGACGACCTCACCGTCGCCGGAGCCTGACAGCCCCGTTCAGCCGGGTGGTTCGCACGGCCTGTAGCTGGAGCATTTCCCAGACTTGCGGCATCCGTCATTGCTTGACCGCACTCTCCTCGGAAAGGGTGCCGTCAACGAAGTATTTACCAAGATCCAATACTGAGCGACGGCGAGGGGCCGCGCACTTCGCTGTCGGGATCCGTTCTGATCGTCGACCGCTACTCTGGCCGTCCGTGCCGGCCTGCGAGCGGATGGTGCTCGATCTACTCTGGAGGACGTATTGGACATGGCTGCGGCTGCAAAACGGTGGATTTATTTCGCCATTCTGACGGTCACGACGCTCGCCGCCTCCACTGCGAGCGGGGCTGATGAGCCCTCCTATATGAAGGCGATCGCCGGTTCCGCCACCTCCAGTCCGGCGGAGACTGCGACCAAAAACGTCCTGGCGCTGAACACGGCAATGTTCGGGCTTTATGACGCCGCCGGCCGCGTCTTCCAAAAGAATATCCTGGCCCAGCACCCCGTGATTCTCGGCCTGTTCTCGGGGTCAGGCGGGCGTTTCATCCTGTACAGGCCGGGGATGGCCCCGCTCGAAGCGCCGTCGGTCCCGATCGTTTATCAGCTGCTGAAATCCGTCGGGCACAGCGTCATGGCGCTGAGCGAGGTCGTCATGCCCTATTTGGACAATGCAGCGAACCATTCCTGGCGCGGGCCGCTGCTGGCGTATCGCAGCCAGATGCAAACGGCGCTCGATACGCTGGACGCGACCGACATGCCGGCGGATTGGCGGCCGAACAGTCGTCGGTTATTGCAGAACAATATAGCCTTTATGGACGCGTGCACTGAGAGGAGCGCAATATCGACGGCCGATCTGCAGAGCTTCGCCGGTCAGCAGGCCCCATTGCTGAAAAAGAATATCGCATGGGCGGCACAAACTCAGGTCGATCATTGGATGAGCGTGATCGCGGCGTGGAAAAAATTGCTCGGCAGCGACTGGGACAAGACATATGCGGCCAGCAACACGATCTACGTCGCGCGCCAGAACAATGTGCTGTTCAGCGTGTTGGCACAGTTCTTTGGCCCCGACGCCGTCAACAGCCGGCTGATGCTGATCGAGACAATCTCGTTCACGACTACGCCCGAAGACATGCTCGTGGCGCTGACCCGGATTATTGCCGACCGCTCGGTGGGGGCCGTGTTCTTCGGCAACTACTATCTGATGGACTACGAGCTGATGGGTGGCGACGCGCGCAAGTCAATCGCCGCGCAGAGCGCGAAATACGACATCAAGCCGTTCCTGCCGCCGGCAGTGCCGTTCGGCTCGCACCAATGGCCTACCCTGATCACCCCCGGAGCCGGCCCGACTTCGCTTGACGATCTGCCGTAACCGTTTTCTCGGGGCGCGAGATGGACCTCAACACCGTCACCGCACTGCGCCATCCCAAATCGCCGACCGAGATCACGGAATGGCGCGACGGCTTTGCCTGGCTCGCCGGGGGGACCTGGCTCTTCTCCGAGCGGCAACCCGCGATCGACACCCTGATCGATCTCGACTGTTTCGGCTGGCCGGCGCTGGAGGCCTCGCCCGCCGGGCTCGACATCGGCGCTACCTGCCGCATCGGCGAGCTCTATCGCTTCAGGGCCCCAAGCGACTGGATCGCTGCTTCGCTGATCCGCGCATGCTGCAACGCCCTCCTGGCTTCGTTCAAGATCTGGAACGCGGCAACAGTGGGCGGCAATTTATGCATGTCCCTGCCGGCCGGAGCGATGATCTCGCTGGTCGTCGCGCTCGAGGGAAGCTGCACGCTCTGGGCGCATAACGCCGCTGCGCGCCAGGTACCGGCAGTCGATTTCGTCATGGCGATCACACCAACATCCTGCAGCCGGGCGAATTGCTCCGCAAAATTCATTTGCCCGCTGCAGCGCTCACGAAGCGGGCTGTGATGCGGCAAGCATCGCTCACCAAGCTCGGCCGGTCCGCCGCGTTGCTGATCGGCACCAGCGATCCGTCGCGGCGAGATCTGCTGCTCACGATCACCGCGGCAACGCCCCGCCCGGTGCAGCTTCGGTTTGACGAAATCCCGTCCGCCGAAGCTCTCCTGCAGGCGATCGACGCTTCGCTTCCAGCCGACGGCTATTTCGCCGACGTCCATGGTAGCGCCGCCTACAAGCGCCATCTGACGCACCATTTCGCCGAACAGATCCGCGCAGAGTTGTTGCGGCCGGATATCCAGTCATGAACGACATCGCGCGCCGGAGTGGCCAGGCCGTCGGCACGCTTGGCTTCAGCGTCAACCGCCGCACATTCGAGGCCCGACCGGAGCCAGGCCAGTGCCTGCGCACGTTCCTGCGCGAGCACGGCTGCCTCGGTGTCAAGAAGGGGTGCGATGCGGGCGATTGTGGCGCCTGCACCGTCTGGCTCGACCGCACGCCGGTGCATTCCTGCCTGATGCCCGCCTTCCGCGCCGCCGGACGCGAAGTGACCACCATCGAAGGCCTGGCGGAGAACGGCGCACTGCATCCAATGCAGCAGGCTTTCCGGGACGCGCAGGCATTCCAGTGCGGGTTCTGCACCGCCGGTATGATCATGACCGCCGCTGCCCTCGATACCCGCCAGCGGGCCGATCTGCCGCACGCGCTCAAGGGCAATCTGTGCCGCTGCACCGGGTACCGCGCCGTCGCCGATGCGCTTGCCGGCATGCGCTCCACCGAGGAGGACGTGGCCGGCCGGGCCTGCGGCGCGAGTGTAAGCAACCCTTTTGCCGAAGCGATCGTCACCGGGCAGGCCCATTACACGATGGACGTCGCGAGGGAGGGACTGCTGCACCTCAAGGTGCTGCGATCGCCGCATGCCCATGCGCGGATTCTGCGTATAGAGCGCCAGCGAGCTGCCGCAGTTGCGGGGGTCGTCGCGATCTTCACCTGGGAAGACGTGCCGCGACGGCTCTACAGCACCGCGACGCATGAGGATCACCTTGTCGACCCCGACGACACCTATGTGCTCGACAATGTAGTCCGCTTTGTCGGACAGCGCGTCGCCGCGGTTGTCGCGGAAACCGAAGCCGCAGCGGAAGCGGCTTGTCGCCTGATCGAGGTGGAATACGAAATTTTGCCGGCAGTGTTTGACCCGGAGGCCGCGATGCGCCCGGAGGCGCCGGTGCTGCATCACAAAGGGGTCGCCGCCTACGGCAATGTCTATGTCGATATCCACGGCGAGGTCGGCAGCACGGCTGCGGGCTTCGCCGCCGCAGACGTCGTGCATGAGGGCGTCTATTCCACTTCGCGCGTCCAGCACGTGCATCTCGAGACGCATGGTTCCATCGCCTGGACCACGCCGGACGGGCGCGCGCATGTCCGGACCAGCTCGCAGGCGCCATTCATTGCCCAGCAGAAGCTCTGTCACATCTTTGGCCTGCGCACCCGCGACGTGCACGTCTTCACCGAGCGTGTCGGCGGCGGGTTTGGCGGCAAGCAGGAGATGCTGACCGAGGATCTTTGCCTGCTCGCCGCGCTGAAGACCGCGCGGCCGGTGAAATGGGAATTTACGCGGAAGAGGAGTTCATCGGTGCCACGACTCGCCATCCGATGACCACCAAGGTGAAGTTGGGCGCCCGCCGTGACGGCACGCTGACTGCGATCGAGGTCAGGGTCGTCTCGAATACCGGCGCCTATGGCGGCCACGGCGGTGAGACGTTGACCGCGGCGCTTGCCAGCCCGCTCGCCGCCTATCGCTGCCCGAACAAGAAAGCCGACGGCTATGCCGTCTACACCAACATGGTCCCGGCCGGCGGCTTCCGGGGCTATGGCGCCTCGCAAACCACCTTCGCAATCGAGTGCGCGATGGACGATCTGGCGCGAAAGCTCGGTCTCGACCCTTTCGAGATCCGCCGCCGCAATATGGTTCGCCACGACGACTGGATCGAATCGATCTGGGGCGAGCCGTCGGATGTCGATTTTGGCAGCTATGGGCTGGACCAGTGCATGGACCTCGTCGAGCGGGCGCTCGAGAGCGGCCGCGGAGCAAGCAAGCCCGAAGGCGCAGAATGGGTCGAGGGTACCGGGGTGGCGCTCGCGATGCTGGAATGCGGGCCGCCGACCGAGCACCGGTCCGGCGCCGAGATGCGGCTGCTGGCGGAGGGACACTATCATTTGGCGGTGGGGTCGACCGAGATGGGCAATGGCTCGGTCACCTCGCATCGGCAAATCGCCGCCGAGATGCTGGCGACGCGGGCGGGGCGGATCGATATCGTCAATGCCGACACAGACCTGACGCCCTACAACACCGGCACCTTCGCCAGCACCGGCACCGTTGTCGCCGGCCAGGCCGTGGCGCTGACAGCCGCCGCGCTGCGCGACAATATACTGGCTTATGCCAGCCGGCATACCGGAGTGCCGCTCGAAGAGTGCCGCCTCGCCGACGAGGAGGTGGTCTGCGACCCGCGCCGCTTTCCGCTCTCGGAACTCTACACCGCCGGAACTCGCGAGCGGCATCGCTTCGCGGCGCGGCGCAAGGCCTACCTCTCCCCTCGCTCGGTCGCTTTCAACGTGCACGGGATACGTCTTGCTGTAAACCGTGTCACCGCCGAGATCCGCATCCTGCACAGCGTGCATGCGGCGGATATCGGGCGGCCCATCAACCCGATGCAGTGCCGCGGGCAGATCGATGGCGCAATCGCGATGGGCTTCGGCTGGGCATTGACCGAGAACATGGTGCATGATGCCGACGGCCGGATGGTCAATCCCAGCTTGCGCAATTATCGCATCCCCGCCTTTGCCGATGTGCCGCCGAGCGAAGTGTTCTTTGCGGAGACCTACGATCGCATCGGCCCGCTCGGCGCCAAGTCGCAGGGCGAATGCGCGATCAACCCGGTGGCCCCGGCGATCGCCAATGCCGTCGCCAATGCCACCGGAGCCCGCTTCGCACACCTGCCACTGACCCCCGATCGCATCTTCGCCGCGCTTCAGCCGAAGTCGTGAACGACCTCCTGTCAGCGGTCAGTTCAGCGGTGACCCTCGTCACGCAGACCCGTGTGCGCGAGGGGATGGAGGAAAACTTCGCGCAATGGCAGCGTGCGATCAGCGTCGCGGTGGCCGAATTCCCCGGCTTTATTACGCAAAGCGTAGCGCCGCCCACCCCGCCCCTGCAGATGGATTGGGTGATCCAGCAGCGCTTTGCCAGTGTCGAGGCGGCATCCGCCTGGCTGCGCTCCGAGCGGAGGGCAAAGCTGCTGGTCGCGGTGCAGCCGACGCTGGCGGGACCGGATGATGTGCATCTGGTGCGCGACAAGGTCGCCGGGTCGCACGCGGCGGCTGTTTCGGTGGTGATTTCGTCTCGTGTGAAGTCGGGCGAGGAGGCGGCGTTCCGCGCCTGGGAGCAGCGCATCGCAACGGCGCAGGCGCAATCGCCGGGTTTCCAGGGCTATCGGTTCGAGCCGCCGATCCCCGGCGTCCAGGACGACTGGCTGGCGATCCTGCGCTTCGACACCGAGCACAATCTGCAGGCTTGGCTCGAATCGCCGGAACGGAAAAAGCTGCTGGAGGAGGCGGCGCCGTTTCTCGAAGAGTTTCACACCCGCATGGTGCGCAGCGGCTTCGAGCAGTGGTTCCCCTTGGCGGTCAATGGAACCAGGGCGCCGGCCTGGAAGCAGAACATGATCGTTCTGCTGCTGCTCTACCCGGTGGTGTTCCTGTTCAGTATCTGGGTGCAGTCTCCGGTCCTAATGGGGAAAGCTGGACTGCCGTTCTGGCTTGCGCTCTTCATCGGCAATATCGTCGGTGTCATGCTGCTCAACTGGCTGGTGCCGTGGGTCAGCAACGGCTTCGGCTGGTGGCTCGCGCCGGCAGCCGGTGCGGGGAGATGGACCAGCCTCGCCGGCGCAGCGCTGATCTTACTGCTCTACGCCACCTGGCTTTTCCTGTTCTCGAGGCTCTCATGATTTCACATCGCCCGGCCGGGTTTGGCATCGCGGAATGGGGTACCGGTTTCGGCGAGGCCGCGTAAGAGCGGCGCCGGCGCCCGGCGCTCGCTATAGCGCTGGTGCCAGGCGGAAATCTGCCGGTAGACCTCGGCGACGCCGATGCCGTCGGCCCAATACATCAGGCCGCTGCGGTAGCTTGGGAAATTGAAGCCGCCGAGCCACATCACGTCGACGTCGCTGGCGCGGTAGGCCTTGCCCTCCTGGACGATCTTGCAGGCCTCGTTGACCGAGGCAAACAAGCCAGCGTAGGGCGGAAAAGCGCAAGCGCATTCCGCCGTCGCAATGCGCCGGGTCGCTGGGGTTACATTGGCCGGCCGGGTTTAGCGTCGCGGAACGGAGTGCCGGTTTCGGCGAGGCGGCGCAACAGCGGCGCCGGCACCCAGCGCTCGCCGTAGCGCTGGTGCCAGGCGGCGATCTGGCGGTAGACCTCGGCTGGCCCGCCGATCGTGTCGGCCCAATACATCAGCCCGCCGCGGTAGCGCGGGAAGTTGAAGCCGCCGAGCCACATCACGTCGACGTCGCTGGCGCGGTAGGCCTTGCCCTCCTCGACGATCTTGCAGGCCTCGTTGACCGATGCAAACAAGCCAGCGTAGGGCGGAAAAGCG